>PLSP01000124.1 GCA_003165195.1 Candidatus Bathyarchaeota archaeon
ATATCTTCTTTCAGTCATAATCGTAGCGAAACTGTTGAGCCATTGGCCTGCTGGAAAGCAACCTGTGTCGTCGAACACTGATTTAACGCCATAACGTTCAATTAATAATCCAATTTCATCCGCTAACTTTTCAGGTTTCATCGCTCGGAAAGTAGGGTAAAGTGTGGGCCAAGAGCAAAAAGTGCAGCCGCCATCTTTTCTCCACCAGCAATCGCGGCCCGCCATTGTATAGGCTCCTGGCGTCAATTTGAAGTTGCCGTTTCGTTCACTGTAGAGTCGCCACTTTGTTAAGTCGCGGTCGATATGAGGCAGCTCGTCTAAATTGTGCGTCAGCTTGAAGTGCCCAGTGTTTTTTATGCTGCCGTTTTCTCGGTACCATATTCCAGGTTCAAGTTGAGTTGCTTTCCCGTTTAAGAAGTTAACAAGATTTAAGAGCAGGAAATCGTAGTCTCCGCCAGTTAAGACAAAATCAACTGAGCTTTGTTGCATTGACTCTTCCGGCAACGCAGTAACATGATCCCCGACCAAGACAACATCTGAATCAGGCAAACTCTGTTTAATATCTTTGATTATCGCCCAATGTTTCTTTACAACTGGGGTTTTGGTTTCAATCATGACGATATCTGGATTGCTTCGGTTGATGTCCTTTAGCCATTGACTGTATGTTTTTTCTTCCGCGATTCCATCATCCCAAACCACATTATAGCCAGCGTTATTCAGCATGGTTGCGGCGTAGGCTGGAACAACTGGGTAGATGTATGTGGGCGACTTGAAATACTGGAATTGTCTATTCTGGCTAAGCAGTGGGACGCCTTTTTCCGATTCTATCGGTGGGTACGAAACGTGGATTTTCATCTTTTCAGCTCCCGTTTAAGTAAACCCGACAGGAAGGATAAGCCGTAGACCGTATGCGTTGCAATTATGCCTACCCAAACCGAGAAGATTAATTTAAGGCTCCTCACCTGTACGACAGCAGCTAATAAAGTGGCGTCAAGATATGCAACTCCGCTGAATAACAGAATATATGAGCAGATTGGGAAAAACATGGACAAAGTAGCTAACGTGCAGAGGGAAACTACGAGGAAGGCAGGTATGAAATAGGTTGGTTTGGCAGAGTTTTTGGGGAACTTCTTTGCAAAGAAGCCTCGGTGTAACCCGAATCTTGAGACCTGTTTTAGGTGTGCTTTAAGCAACGAGCGTCTGTGGTGATAAACCACGACATCTGATGATTCGACAAGTTTTTTCCCTATGTTTTTGATTGCCATGCACATTAGAGTGTCTTCGCCAGGCCAGTATTTCTCGTTCCATCCGCCTGCCGCGGTTAATACTTCTTTGCGGGCAACAAAATTGCATGAGTGAATGTCATCTGACTCGATGCAGCCTTCGGTTTTGTATCGACTCGAGAGGTTGCCAACCATAATTGAAGACAAAACGTAGCCGCCGGCTTTCTGCAGAGCACCGTCTTCTTTTGGCGTCAGCCCTGGTCCGCCAACACCTCCAACCTCGGGTTTTTCAAGGTGCTTCATAGCGTTTGTTAACCAGTCCTTTCGGGGATAAGCATCATTGTCTATGAAAGCGCAGAATTCTCCGCTGGCGTTTTTTACGCCGACGTTTCTTTTGACGCCTGGTGATGCTGATCCAGTTTGGATAGTCATTACGCCGTCGATTTGCTCATTTGTTTCATCTGGTAGCAGTATGATTTCGACGTCTGGATAATCTAACTTCTTGCAGTGTTCGATGCATTCTTTTGTGTAAGCGTCAATTGTCTTGCATGGAATTATGATTGAAACAAACTGTTTCCCATTGGGTTGGTTGTTTGAAACTGGCAAGGGTGCTTGAACTGGCTTTCTGCTGATGTCTGAAGATTGATACCAATGGAGTACTCTTAGCCTATATGTGACTCCAAGCAAATCAATGAACATTTTCCAGATGTTTTTAGGCTTAAATAACGCGTTCATTTTAATTTGAACGGGCATTTCCACAACTTTTAATCCGTTAACATGTGCCGCGGTTAATAATTCAACGTCGAAGGCGTAACGGTCTACTGTAAGTTTAGGGAAAATATTGAGGAAGGCGCTTTTCTTTACGGCTTTAAGTCCAGCTTGGGTGTCTTTGAGAGGTGTGCCTGTGAGAAGTCGGACTAAAACGTTGAAGCTGTGGCTTAGGATTTTTCTAACAAATGGCATTTCAACGGCAGAATCTGGGTGCCATTTGGAGGCAATGACTATGTCTCCATGTTCTAATGCATTAAGATAGCTTGAAATTGTATGGAGATCTATCTCCATGTCGCTGTCGGCGAAAATCACTACTTCGCCTGAAGCCTGCATGAATCCCTCTTTTAACGCGTGTCCTTTTCCCATGTTGAGAGGGCAGCTTAATACTTTTACGTGGTTATTTCTTTTTGCGAATGCTGTTGCCTTTGATAGAGTTTTATCGTTGCTTCCGTCATCTACAACAATTATTTCATGACTTAACGTGTTGTCCATGATTGTATCCATACTATCCAGCACATCTTCAATCGAGCCTTCCTCGTTGTAAGCTGGAACCACAAATGAGGCGCCAAAGCCCACGCGAGATTTAGCCGAAGCTTCCACGGCATTGATTAAAACCGCGCTTGCGTTTTCAACTTCAACCATAATTTTATTCTCCAATGAAGCTATAGCTTTCCAAACTAGAATTGCTTAGGAACTGTGAATGAAGCGTTACTTCTGTTGTGTTAAGGGCTCTTTGCGTATCGTTCTTAAGCTGATTCCAATTCGTTTTGTCCTTCTCCTTAAGCTTTTTAGCTATAGATTTAAACTCTAATTTCGAAAAGTGAATATTTACTACTTATGAAAACGAAATCTGTATTCAAAATCAGTAAAAAAATGCCGGAAAAATCTTGATTATTAAAATCAAAAAAGAGACTTGTGTTATAAGAAATTAGTTGGCTTTTTATTGGCACCTATATGCAGGCTATTATTTTTTTTCTTGTTCTTCAAAATAATGTTATGTCAGAACATATATGTGAAAACATCAAGCTTTAAGAGGAAACTCCTCAATCTCTTAAGCAATTGGTGTTGGAATTGGAAGATGACGCATTGCCTGCATCTTTAACTGCTGTTAGAGAACCCACCAAAACTTTAACAGTTAACCTTGTTGACCTCTCCAAATGGGTACTCGTTTTAGTTTCCGCTGGATGCGTCACGGACATACTGACAACTTTTATTCCTTGGGGGTATATGGGTAATTTGCAATGGTTTTTGCCACTTTCGATACCTATAGGGTGGCCAGCGATTTTCATGGACCCATCAATCCAAATTTGGACAATCGCGATAGTGCTTAAACTTGCAATTTTGTCTGTGCTTGGAAGCCTTCTTTTTTATAAGTATTCAAAAAATGCGTTGTTCCAGCTGGCGCTGCTGGCTTCAATTGCTCTTTCGTTTGCTGGATTTGGGGTCGCTTTTGCACATGGGATGATTTTGTCTTTTGGCTTTTACGTTGTTGTTATAAGCTGTTTCCTAAAAATTACGGGGTTAGCCCTAAACTATTTAGAAATAGAAATCGTTCCCTAAAACAAACGAATGTTAACTGGCACAATAATTCAGGGAACATCATGTTGAAAATCCTTGGTTTAAGCAACAAAAAAGTACGCTTTTTTTATAACATGAAACGTCAGCTCGAATGAGCTATGGTTGCTTTATTTTCCTGTATTTTAGAAAGCTTGCAATTTGGAGAACAACTCCTAGAGCTAAGGAGTAATATGCATAATTAGCCACTGACTCCGCTAACTGCGTTGAATACGTAACCAAATAAATGATAGCTATTATCAAAAGAAGCAGAAACGCGACAATGAAAGGGAAACCCCAATTCTGCCTAAAGTAACTTTTGCTGATTCTTATGCGATATTTTCGGAGTTTAATATGCATTTTTCTTGCCTTATTCGTTTTCTTCTTCCGTCTTCTGATTCTGGATTTACTGTTTGAAAAAAGCACTCTAGTTTATTTAGGTTTCATCCACCTGCTCGAATGGGTTTGGGCAAATTAACTGGCAAAAAACTTTAAAGCTTTTTCCAAGCTCAACTACCTCTAGGTATTTTATATTTACTCAAAATTTGACTATGCAAAAACTTGGGTTTCTCCGTTCTTGGCAAACTATTTTTGCATTTGCCTGCTGATGGTGTAGATTGTAAAACGCACAAACCGCTTAATGTTTTCGATGTTTTACCCTTTCATGCTACTGCAGAGAGCGATATTATTGGATTCGGCAGTGAATAACAGTGACATGGGGTTTACAGGTTTTAGCAATTCAGCCAACGAAGGACACATTTTTATTATCCCGCCTCAGCTGTTCGGTTCTTTCAGTGGTGTACCAAAACTGCATAATAGTTGCCTATGTTCGTCATATTTTTTTCGGACGCACAAATTTTGATATTCAAAATGTTGCATCAGTTGTTTTCAGTGAAATAAAAAATGAACATGACAAAACTGATGAAAAATCGTAAGGCATTAAGTACAGTCGTTACTACATTGATTATCCTTGTTGTTTCAGTGCTTCTCGCAGGCGTCGTCACCTATTATGCAATCAACGTTACCAGCACAAGAGTACAGGAAGAAAGCTTGTCTCTGACTAAGCTTCACGTCTGGTGTTCAGATTCTGGGACTTCGCAGGCAGCATTCTTGATCATTAACACTGGCGGTCGCGACGTAGTTATCAGCAAAATCACCATCCGTGGACAAGCAGCAGCCTGGACCAATGTTTACTCTGGAACAACCAGCTCAGCCGTCACTGCTGACTTCTCCTACATAGCCACCACTCCAACTACCGTAAGCGGCGTTTCCTTGGCAGTGAACTCAGGCGACATCACATTGAAATCTGGTGACAGCATGATTGTCTACATTTCCAGCCCTGACAGCATCACCATAAACGACATCGGTCTCACCGTCGGCATAACCGTCTTCACATCACAAGCGATGTACTATCAAGAAGCCAACGTCCAAGCAACATCAACAGGCAGTTAAATCAAGAGTATTAAACCCCCCACAAACAACCCCCCACTTTCTTTTTTATTTTTTTTACAATATCTTGTTTTTTAAAGTACATGTTACAGCAGCCCCCAATCCCGGTGTATTTCAAGCTGAAACAAAGCTGTGTCCAAATGCTGTCAACCTTTCAAACAAAGCTGCGCTGTTGAGAAAAATGAGTATAGGGATCCCCTCCCTCCGTCTGTGAAACCGATCAAAACTGCGAGTTGGTTATCGACTTACAGTTTTTTTTTAAGAAA
>PLSP01000082.1 GCA_003165195.1 Candidatus Bathyarchaeota archaeon
ACTCCAGTTCCAACTCCAGTTCCAAGTTCAGGACAAATTAAAATACTCAGATACGGCGAAGTAGCGCAACAAACCACATATACCCCTGCACAGTATGCCGCGAACTTGGACTTGATGGAAGCTTACTATCCCTGGTTAAGTTGGGTCGATGGAGTAAAAGCCTACAATCCAAACATAATACTTTTGCAGTACTACGATATGGCCGGCGTTTCATCTGAGTTTGTAAATACCTTTATCAGCAATGGTTGGCTGCTAAAAGATTCTTCTGGAAACTACCTGGTATACGGCAACGAATACGTTTGGGATATAGGAAACCCTAATGCTCAACAATGGGTAGCGAACTTTTTGGAAAACAACGAGATTGCTCACCCAAGTTTAGACGGAGTCAGATTCGATAACAGTCAACCCAGCACTGACTTCTTCTACGATGTCGGATTTAGTCCGCCAATAAATCCGCGAACAGGAAGCACATGGACTGACCAACAAGTTTGCGATGCTATGGTATCATTGATAAACACTGTTAAAGCAACTACTGGCAAAATGGTTTTCGTTAACACTGTAACCAGTGGAGGCCAGTTTTTCGGAACCCACAACTCTCAATATATTCAACTTCTCAGTGTTGTCGATGGAATGATGGGTGAACAGCTTTTCGAGAACGCGCCTTTTTCGGGTAATTGGAATCAATGGGTATCGGAATCCTACTGGAAAAGTAGTCTCGATTACTATGTTTGGCTGCAGGGTAACTGGATGGCAAGTGGCAATAAATACTTAATAACAACTGCTGAAGATGTGGAAACAGACAATCCTGGATATCCCTCCTACATTCCTGCAGGGGCAACACAGCAACAGTTCATAACTTTCCAATTTGCTTCTCAACTGTTAGCAGCGCAATACAACTCTATGTGCACGTACGCTTCCGCCTACACCTTTAATTCTGACGGATTTTTCCAGTCACTATTCAGCCGGAACATCAGCGGTAACCTCGGATCCCCCCTCGGAACCTATTCTATGATCGCAGGAACGCACATATATTCCAGGCAATTTAGCAATGGGTTGGTTTTGGTAAACCCGACCGATACCGCGTATTCTGCCTATATCGGCTCAGGATACGTCGATGCCATATACGGAAACTCAATGCCTTCTACTGTGACTGTTCAACCACACACCGCCGAAATACTCGATCAATAGAGTTAAACGCCAATATTCAATCTCTATTTTTTTGTGATTATTCAACACAACTTGGTCCCAATTGACACAATCATTTTAGTATCTTAAAACTGGCATCTCTTAATTACTAGCTTTTACCAAAGAAAAATTTCTTAACGCTTATTACTTCAACTTTTATGGTTAGTGCGGTGCGAGCTATATGCGAGTTGTCGTTTGCAACTTATGCGAAGCGGAGTTTGCAAGGCACTAAAAGAAGTTAACAAATTGCAAAACGTATTTCTCAAAAATAATTAAATTAGATGCTAGGCATATGTGCGCTCAATCGTTTGGCGGGAGAGAGGATACATGGTTAGAAGATCAATATTGGAACAAATCTTTAAAGAAATGATGAATATGAGGCAAAGACTTGATGACATAGAAAATAATTTTTCAAGTTGGAAGCCTCAATCAGTAAGCATGCCTGAATCAGAATTAATTGCGTTGCCAGATCATCTCAGGAAATCATATATTGTGGTTGCTAAGAAAGGCGAGTGTGATGCTGTACAAGTTTCAAATCACACCGGTAGATGTCGTGCGATTGAAAGCAATTATTTGAATCAGCTTGCGCGAATGGGTTGGCTTGATAAACGTCGAATTTCCAAAGTTGTTCACTTTCGCTTACAATCTAAAAGAACAGAGAAGCGAATAGAAGCCATGATAATGGAAAAGGTTTTTGCAAATAACGGGCGAGTAAAAGAAATCCCGTAATCCCCATTTAAAACTTGATTAGCTACTTCTTTTTTAGTTTTTGTGCCCGTCCATGAACATGATCCCTGACCCAATCTCGTTCGTCTTGATTCCTAAGGATGACTTCAAACCCGTTCTTTTCGAGAAAGTCACTTATGATGCTTTTCGTTTTCACACTTTCAACTCCTTCTCTTTTGTCAAGAAAATCGTGACAGGCGATACAAACGAAATCTGTTATTCTTAGGGTTTTTTTCATTCCTCGTATAGCTAACCTTTCTGCGCCCTCAATATTCATCTTGAGAAAATCAATATGCCCAACTTTACACTTGATTAATAACTCATCTAAGGATATTCCGTCAACTTTAAAGCCGCTTTTTTGATTCATGATAGTGTTGGAAATATGAACGCTTGAATCATCTATGAAAACGTCTGTTTTCTTGTCGGTAATTGCGCAGTTGTATAAGATTACATTTGAAAGGTTGTTATACCTGCACATTTTAGACAAGCAAGCAAAAGTTCTTGGATGTGCTTCTATCGCGATGACTTTTCCAAGAGGCCCCACCATCTTTGAAAAAAGAAAAGTGTCTGTACCTATGCCTGCACCAACATCAATTATTGTATCTCCATATTTTGGCTTGTAGCGATAAAACCAACTTTCTGAGATAGCATCGTTCAGACCAGATCCTCCGTTAAAATTAATTGCCGAATCAACGATTGTTTCTCCAAGGTATCGGTGGACCCAAGCGCCGTCGTAAGAAATATAGCAAATTTTTCTGTACTTAGTTAAAGCATAAATCGTGGCTGCTAGTCCGATAAGTTCTTTCCCGAATTTGCTCCTCATTAATTCTTCTATAGTTTTTCTTTGAATTTGGCTCATCATCGGATTGGCTATCCTGCAAGGTCAATATGCGTTTAACTATTGTTTCTTTTAAGATTGGTTTGTTCGAATAAAAAACTTCCTTAATCTCAACAATCAATTCCTAATTTCGAGGCGCTGCAAAGTTTGCTACTTCAAAGATAAAGTAGCAGTATGTAAAGTATATAAAAATCAAATTACCTTCTAACTGGCACAACTGGTAATTGACATCATGGATAAGGCTCTTCAAATCGGAAAATCGTCAGCAACAGGCAGCTTTTATCTGCTAATAGGTGTAGCCGCATCAACAATAATCATGGCTCTTGGAACCCTTTTTCTAGCCGGATTACTGCCCGCCAGTGACGTAGGTTTATACGGCATGGCCGCAATTCCAGCAACTTTAATTAGTTATTTCAGAGACTGGGGCGTAAACTCAGCTTTAACCCAACAAGTAGCCAGCCTGAAAATGTCAGGTAACCAGTCGAAACTGCATGACGTTATCTATTCCGGAATAATATTTGAAATAATCACTGGAGCAATACTATCGGTCGTTTGTTTTGCCCTTGCTGAACCTTTGGCTTACATTATAAGCCCAAGCAATGTTGGTAAGCTTACACTTTATATTTCCATAGTATCCATTTCAATTTTTACAGGCGCTCTTATCAACGCAGCAAGCGGCATCTTTGTTGGCTACGAAAAGATGAAGTTAAACAGCCTTACCCAAATCGTTCAAGCGGTCATGAAAACTGCTCTTGGACCAGCATTAATTGTTCTAGGTTTCGGAGTATTAGGAGCACTTTACGCCTACATATTCTCATTTGTTATCGCGGCAGCATTATCAATAATTCTAGTTTATGCCTTAGTGTTTGGCCCTCTACGTAAATATAAAACCAGCAAATGCGACCTTATCAAAACCTTAAAGCCCATGTTGGTCTACGGTTTGCCCCTAACCGTTTCAACTGTCTCAGCTGGCGTTCTGGCCCAAATCTTCGCTGTTACCATGGCGAACTTTGGGGGAACAGTAATGATGGGTAACTACTATGTGTCAACTTACTTTGTGACCCTTATCACCTTCATAACCCTTCCAGTAACTACTGCATTATTCCCGGTTTTTTCCAAGATTAATCCTCAAAAAGAGCCTGAACTTATAAAAACGGTATTCGCATCTGCCGCAAAATATACAATGCTTCTAGTAGTCCCCGCAACATTGCTCTTGATAACTCTTTCTACTCCATTAATTAACACATTATTTCCAAAAGACGGTTTGCTGAATGCATTCTTTACTGCAAATGCAGCCCCAAAATATCCTTATGCAGCACTCTTCCTTTCACTTTCAATAGTCGGGAACTTATTTACTTTAACTGGCAGCACAAACATATCCACTTTTCAGAACGGTGTTAAAAAAACTGACCAAGTTATGAAGCAAAGCCTACTTTCATTCATTATTGGATTACCTTTAGCTTACTTGCTTGTGGCGTATTTTAATTCGATTGGTGGACCATCATATGCGGTAATTGGAGGCATAATTGGAAGTACGCTTTCAAATGTTCCAAACATTGCCTGGGGGCTTTACTGGAGCTGGAAAAACTTTAAAATCAAAGCGAACTTCAATATTTCCGCAAGGATACTTGGTTCATCATTGCTCGCAACAGCAGTATCCATTGTTCTGATAAACTTTCTCATTTTACCCTATTTCATAACACTTATTATCGGCTTCTTAGTATTCTCAATTGTTTATGTAATCACTGCTCCGCTTATTGGAGCCGTTAACTATGCAGACATCGAAAATCTGGCAGCTATGACTTCAAGTTTACCCTTGGTTTCCAAGGTTCTTGGGTTACCCTTTTCTTTAATGAAGAAAATTTGTCTATTTAGCCATCCTGACCCTAAGAAAGTTAAATGATTCAAAAAGTGCTCGCATTCAAAAATATCTCTTAATTGCACTTCGGAGCCGAATTTATAAGAAAAACATTTTTGCCTATTTCTCTCTACAAAGAAGCGTCATCAAAGAAGGTCACGATAAAACAGATATGTCTAAAAAGCTTGTTGCATAAACATTAATAAAATAGCCAAATCTCGGCTTAGGATAAAAATCCAAAGAGACCACAAATTGGTCAATTAAGGACTGAGGCAAAATGAAACAACCATGTAAGGTTCTAGTCACTGGAGGAGCAGGTTTCATAGGCTCACATTTGATTAGAGAGCTTTTAGAAAGAGATTTTTCAGTTGTTGTTTTTGATGACTTATCATCTGGAAAATTAGAGAATCTGAAGGAGTTACCCTCTGGCAGCAATTTTGAATTTATTAAAGGCGACATTCTGAGCAAGACAGCTCTGGAAAAAGCTTTTTCTGGGGTAGACTCGGTTGTGCATTTGGCTGCGTTGATTGATATTGCCGCTTCGGTGGTTAACCCTGCTTTGACAAATGATGTAAATGTTAGTGGAACCCTGAATGTATTGCAAGAGGCAGCGAGGTGTAAAGTTGGCAGGTTTGTTTTCGCTTCATCCACTGCTGTTTATGGCGATGTAAAAACCTTACCTGTAAAGGAAGTTGAAGCTGTAAACCCCATTTCACCTTATGCTGCCTCAAAAGCAGCAGGCGAAGCATACTGCAAAGCTTTCTTAGGTTGCTACGGTTTAAGCACTGTTATGCTTCGTTTCTTCAATGTTTATGGTCCGAGAAATGCAAATAGCCCATATAGTGGAGTAATCACAAAATTCTTGCAACAAGCGGCGAAAGGCGGGGAACTACGCATCTACGGCGATGGAGAGCAAACCCGCGATTTTATCCATGTAAACGATATTGTTCAAGCCTTAATACTCGCGTTGGAAGCCAAAGACGTAGATGGAGAAGTATTTAACGCGTGCACAGGAAAACCTACTAGCATTAACATGCTTGCGGATGATGTCCGAGCGACTACTGGCAAAGACTCAACTATAGTTCATGCTCCAGCTCGGGAGGGTGAAATCAAGTTCAGTTATGGAGATCCTTCCAAGGCTTTGAATAAGCTGAAATTCAAATCTCAAGTTGGTCTGCGAGAAGGTTTAGGCTTACTGCTTCAATCAATTGCTTAAAATTGAATTTCATCCTATGTTCCCGCCTTATTCTTTCTTCCTGATAACGGCATAAAGAGTCATCGAGCTAAATTCCGATCTAAAATTAGAAATTAGGGCTCATCCATATTTGCAACATGATCTATCACTTTGTTAAATTCGGCTGGCGTACCTTTAGTTGGTGGCGCCTCAATCACTTAAGCTCTGAGAACTTGCTTTCGTTTTGCGGTTTGGACGGCGTTTATTCTTGTTGGATTAGCAAATTTTAGCTTTTCCTTAACTTGTGCTATCGATTGAAGGCCCCATCCTATACACCATGCAACGGCTCCGAGCGGAATAATCAGCAAAACGGCTATTCCTCTAACTCTTTTATGCTTAATGCGTACATTTCTAGCCACTAAACCTTCCTTACTTTTCACAGATAACCCACCGATCACTACTTAGTCGAGAATTTGATTTAACGCTTTTTGAGAACCTCACTTAAGTGGTTTGTCAATACGCCTTTGCAAGAAGCGTAGCTATGTTAATATTAATAACGAGAAGCAAATTTGGAAGCCACTTGTCACGAACTTGGTGCTAAACATGGCTTTTTTATAAATGTGTATGTCGATTGCCTAGACGGCAATTCTGAGTCTAGTTTGTTTCGGGTTTGTCAATGGAATTTTGACGTGAAACCGGGAAATCGTTTTCGTTAATTCTTCTTCGAAGCTAACGTTTGGTCTCGAATCTAAACCTTCGTTAATTTGTTTTTATCCGGTCAGTGTCTTTTGGGGTCATTTTTAGGTAGATAGATAAGTCATTGACGGCTGTAACGTCAGCTCCAAAACCGACTAGAACAGCAAAGTCAACTGCCGATAAGTCCCTCTCCGGGGTGATACACATTTTTTCCGTTAAACGGATTCTGTTTTAATGCTTCTTTTATTACTTCGATGTCATTGCCGCTTGCCTTATTCAAAATATAGTTTATCGGTTGCAAAATTGTTTATGCGATAAATCCAAAGCTTCCCAGTATCTTTCGGGGCTGCCGATGTCTAGGTGAGCATAGTTCTTGTCAAGCTTCACCGCATACACATTCAAACCCCAATCAACAAGTTTTTGAATGGCATCAGTGAGTTGGATTTCACCGTTCTTCCCAGGCTTTGTTGTTTCTAAAGCCTTGAAAATAATTGGGTGAAAAGCGTACATTGCCATAATTGCCCAGTTTGTTTTAGGCCTTTCAGGTTTCTCCTCCACCCGCTTGACTTTTATTATTTCAGGCTCAACTTCCTCCCCTTCAACAATACCGTATTGCGTGGGGTTTTCGATCTCTAACACTAGAAATGTAGCATCCGCGTTTAACCGATTAAAACTACTGATAAGTTTTTTTAAATAATCCATATCTTTCGAAAGTATGAAGCTGTCCCCCGCATGCACAAGGCAGGTTTCGTTTTGGACGAAAGGCTGGGCCTTCATCACGGCGTTGCCAAACCCTTTAGGGTCTGATTGGTTAACCCATAGCGTTGTGGAAGAATCAAGTTTTCCATAAAAACTTTCAAGATCAGCCGCTTGATCATTTTTACCCATGCCTTCAAGGGTTTTAATACAGTGTGGGTCAGGCGTGAAGTGATCTTCGATGCCTCGTTTTCCTCTGCCTACAACATAACAAAACTCTCTTAACCCCGCATCATATAACTGTTCAAAAACCAGTTGCACCACCGGCTTTACCGTCATGTCTCCATTTGCTGTGTTAGCGAATATTGGAAGCATCTCTTTAGGCTGCTCTTTAGTTGCTGGAAACAAGCGTGTGCCTAAGCCCGCCGCTGGAATTACAACTTTGCGAATCATCGATATTCACTTCGCTAAATCTTCTATGTAAACCAATATATATTTTGCATGATTATCTTCGAGGCAACAGCAGAATGAGTAAAGCCAAACTCATAAACAAATATTGAGAATTTACCCGTTCTCCAAGGTAGCCAGACAATTTGGAGTAAATTACATATAACATATTGACAAAATCCTATTGGAGAAAACTTCCAAATCACCAAGAATGTAATTAAAACATTTTGTCAAAACTGAAGGGTTGTCGGTTTAGCCAGAACCTGAGATTATTATTGTGTTGCTAAAAGTTGATATGCCTGTTGTGTTTGAAGCGACTGTCAATGTAATAAGGGCGGGGACAGATTGTCCGGATAAGAGTTGCGTGTTTGTTTGATTCCAACTTATAGTTAGATAGGTGTTTGTGTTTGAGGGACTCCAGTTGCTTGTTGAAATATTATTAAGCGTCAAGCAGCCCGTGCCTACGTTTCTGACGTAGACAATTTGGCTTGCGTTGGTTCCTGCTGCTATGGATCCCCACGATAAGGATGTCACGTTGGTGGTGCAAGTACTGTCACAGTAGATACCCACGTTGGGAGTCGTTGTTATGTTTCCTGAAGACGAAAAGTTTTGGTTAACGTTTATGGTGGCTAATGTTGTCACAGTTAGCGCTAGAGCAGTTACTGTTAGGAGGATTACTAGCATTTTTGATTTATTGGCGGTTGTCATTTTAGGGTATTCCAGCTTGGTTTTGTTTGGCGCTTGATTCTCGATGAAGCTTTCAAGCGGTAATCAATAACGGTATATTAAGACTTAATAAAGCTTATAGTTCTGTGTTTTCTAAGCCTTGTTGTACAACACAAAAACAAAAAAATGCTCGAAAAAAATATGGCGTGTTTCATTGAATCATAGGCAAAATCTATGTTCACAATCACTTAAATCAACCAAGGAAATCTAAAATTCTGTTAAAAAACAAACAATTGTTCCCGACTCAATTTGTGTTTTTTTGTTTTATGTAAAGAATTGCTTTGTTCAAAATTACGAATGTTTATAGCCTGTCTGTAGAACGCCGCAACGTCAAGATTTGCTATCGGCGGCGCAAAAATGCCAGTGCTAAGTAGCGTCTTTATACAAATAAACGTGGAATAACCTGTACAGGTGCATATCTGTAATAACCTTCAACATTTTGAAGAGGTAAGTAGCACGATACCATAATCTTTCGTTCGCGGGTAGAGACAAAGATGCTCAAGAGAGAAATTGCAATTTTCAACAGATGGGGTTTAACCAAGAATTTCTTATATGGGGATACTCTATGATATTTCATCTCTATAGTGTCGTAATTGTTAACAACATGATTGCGCTTTTGGGGTTATAATTTTGACAAAATTCCCCTATTGCCGATCAAAAACGTTAGATGCTACTTACGTCAAAAAATTACTTATTGTGCATCTGAATTTTGAATACATCAAGTTTATTTTGTCAGCAATAGAAAGGGTGAGTAGGTGAGATGGTGGCAAATAGAAGAAGGAGCAAACGTAGTAAAGCGATAAAAATTATGTTTCTGCCACTTCTAAGTTTCATGTTCATTATCGGGTGGTCCATGGCTTGGCTTGGGCACAAAAAAGAAAACAAGTCGCAGCATAAAATATCCGAAAATGCACCTAAAACAGATAATGTCACTATAATGCCCATAGTTTTTGAGGACCAAGAACAGCTGGAGTTAGCAAGCTAATGAAAAGAGTAATGAATTTTATTTGTTGAATATATATTAAATACTTCGCTATTGATTGGTTGACTCGGGGTTAAGTACGTGATTCAAAGCAGTTCAGCTGAATCTTCATATGAGAGTAAGGTTGAAGCACAAAAGAAGTTAGTCGCTGAACTTAAGGTTGAATGGAAACTTTTGTGGAGCGAACGCTTTAACGATAAAGAAAAAGCTGAGGGCGTTTCAGCGAACGATTATAAAGTCCTTCACGTGGAGCGTGGCTTGGTTATCCATGCGACCAGGAACTTTAAAGCCCTGAATTTTCAAGAAATTCTTGAAAAGCAAAAAATTGAAAATCCCGAACGTTTCATTCAGCCTGATATTCGTATAGGTGGTTGGAACAAATTTATTAAAAACGAGATTGCTCCTCAAAGCTCCCAACAAAGCAAACGTGTTGCGTCTTATCTTGATGAAAAGAGATCTATCAAGCATGAGGCGTCCCAACTCCCAAAAAAAGGGGGACGTGGGTGGCTTCATAAAATTTAGTTTTTAACCGAAATTAACTATTTGTTTAAGTTAAGGCACCAATTCTCATAGATCTGTTAAGTGGAATTGAATATATTGTGCTTCGGAAGACTGACGGTTAAAACAAGAAGACCAAGTCAGTCTGTCGCCGAGTAGATTACTAAGCCTTTTTCTTCTTTGACATTAAGATTATAATCATCTGCAATTTCCTGTATTTTTCGTTTACATGCATCAGTGAATACTCCTTTAATGTACAATTGGTAGCCCACTGCACAATGGTCATTTTCATTTGATTTGCACAGCCCAAACGAATCTATCGAATTTCCAGTGAAGTTAAACAGAATATCTTGCAGAACAATAATCGCTTGGCTTCTATTCAACACAAAAAAATCCCCTAGTAAACATTCCTTTTTTAAATTTAATCTTAACAGTGGGTTTGTCTAATATACGAATTTGTGATTGCATGGTAACAACTACAGTTCAAACTTACATTTCATTAGTTTACTTCATAGTAATTTAATCAAGCATTAGACGGTAGCAAGATAGGCTGCCTATCAGTCAGGACCTTAATGGTTTAGACTTCTGTTTCTGTGGTAAAAATTAGACTCCATTCTCTCTGGTACTTACCAGGTCTTTTTTTTGGGTTGCTTTTTGCCTTAAGCAGTTGGTTGGGTTGCTGTTGATGGTAAGGCTTTGTTCATTTCTTTGATGAGAACAGGCAGGTCAGCCAATGAGGTTACAATGTAGTTTGCGCCATAATCCTGCAATTGCTCCATCGTTGACATGCCTGTTGGGACGCCGACCGCTATGGTTTTAGCTTCTTTTGCGCCCTGCATGTCAACCACGCTGTCGCCCACGACAACTGCCGCCCCAGGCGCCACGTTTAACGTTTCAAGTGCCAACTCATACTGCTCGGTACTTGGCTTAACATCCTTCACATTATTGCGTGAAACAACAATTCCAAAGAAACCCTCTATTTTAAACCGGCGTAGTACACTAAATGCAGCTTTCTCGCTGCTCGTAGTGCATAAAGCCAGCTTCAACCCCATCCGCTGCAACTCTTTTAAAACTTCAACTGCACCAGAAATCAAACTTGTAGTCAATGCTGCATCCAACTCATATTTATCAGCTATGGCTAAAGCCCCCATGCGAACATCCTCAAAAGCCTCAGCCAACTTCCCCTTATGCTTAACGTAAAGCTGAACTTTGGTAAGCATATCAAAAATGCCTTCATTCACATTTAGCACAGATACAGGAACGCCATTTCTTATGAAGTAGCTTCTAACTTCGCCGCGTAAGGCTTTGTAGTCCAAGTTGAAGTGGGCTAAAGTTCCGTCTAAATCAAAGATTACAGCTTCAATGGGCAACTCAGTTAGCTCCAATATCAATAGGTAATTGGGCTTAACACCACGTGGTGCAGAAATATACTTTGTGGAAGAATAAAAGGCAAATTATGCCGAATCCAAACTCAAGTGACGAAATGATCGGTCAAAGTACTGCTTTGGTGTTTAAGGTATTTTAGGGAACAAATCTGCTTTTTCTTAAGATCAGCTTGTTTTGGTTAATTGACCTTTATGTGCTTTCATTCGGTGCTCTCTTAGCTGCTCTGGGTTTCCAAATTCAGCTTTGCAGATTGGACACCTAAATCTATCATATATCATGTTAAGTCTTGGAAATTGACGACTTAATTAATAATTGTTTCGTATGCAATAACTAAAGTCCTATATCTTTTTCTAGTAAGTGCGATTCTTTTTCCCTTGAAGGATAAGAGGTTCGGGATATGATTTTTCGCGTTACTGTGTGACTATTATTGCTTTCAAAGCTTTTTCTCCAGGTTTGTCGACGGTTTGTAGTGCTTTTTCAAACTCGTCAAACTTAAAGCGGTGCGTAATCAGACCTTTCACGTCTACCAGTTTTCGGGCAATCAGCTCTACAGCAGATGGGTACTCAACTGGCGAAATGTAAATCGTGAAAAATGATGCTTCATCCGCATCCTCCAGGTTCAAAAGCCCCTTCGATTCGCCGACCAACGCTACCTTCCCAGCTTTACGCACCAAATATGGGGTCTGCTCCACCGTAGCTCGATTTCCAGCGGCTTCAATCACCAAATCCGAGCCAATCTTGGTCAATTTCCTAACGGTTTTAGCGACGTCTTCGTTCTTTGCGTTTATGACTACATCCGCCCCGTACTTTTGGCTAAGCTCTAACCTGTAATCTTCCAGGTCAACTGCGATTACTCGACAGCCCTTAAGCTGAGCTACCTGTGTCATCAGCAGTCCGATAGCGCCTTGCCCTATGATGGTTACCCAATCGCCTAGGTTGGGCTTCATATAATTTATCACGCGCAAAGCCAGCGCAACAGGCTCCACAACCGCCGCTTCCTCGTTACTCATGCCTTCAGGAATGGGAATAAGGCTTCTGGGCAACATAGCTTTGGATTCAGCGAAGAAACCGTCTCTGGTGAGCCCATAGAACTTGCCTCTGACGCAGTAGGTTGGCAAGCCGCGTAGACAGAAGTAACAGTGGCCACAGTTAACTATAGGAACCATCACAACCCGCTCGCCCGTGTCCTCGCGGGTTCCCCAAGCGTCATGGCCGATTATCATGCCTTTCCTCATCCATCGCCAGTCGCCTCGGTAAAAGTGCATGTCCGTGCCGCATATGCTTCCCGCTCCAAAATGCACCAGCACACTACTACTTTTAACCTCGGGCTCAGGTGCCTCTTCAAGCTTAATATTGTGTGGTCCACGATAAACTGCCGCCTTCAAAAAAATCAACCTCTAATATTTCATGCATCAAACGGGGAGTATTAAGGTTATTGCATTTGGACGATTAGCTTTGCGCTAGGTTAATAACCACAGGGGTGCATGCTTGTTTGAGCGTTTATGGATCTGGATGAGTTTTCTAAAGAGAAACTTTGGCAACTGCTTATTGACGTTGTTCATGGTTCAGTCATGTACCCCACTCATAAGGCTTACACTCGCGAATGCATTTTGCCCCAGCAGGCTGACGTTTCCCCGGTTGAGTTGGCGGAGAGGCTTGGGATGTCGCTTGGAGAAGCATTAGTTATCCTCTCAGAGTTGACTGAAGATAGGCTTCTATAGTTGCTTGCCTGTTTAATGGTCGTTGGTACTGCTGTGTATATGCTTTGCAGCAGTTATGTTTAAATATTCACAACGCTTCCCTAAATTTCAGTGAAATAAACGAAGTTTTCAGTCAAAATACTAACAGTTGTATTAATTGTGATAATCGTCGCTGGAGTAGGCACCTATGCAGCTTACTCCAAACCATAAGCGTAAGACTTCAACTCATAGATATCAAAAAAAGCTACCATAACGTTAACGCGTTAAATTCTGTCTCGCTTGATATGGAAGGAGGCAGAATAATCGTTCTTTTAGGTGTAAATGGTCGGTAAAACAACTTTAATGCGCATCATGGCGGGGCTTGAAAACGCTGATAGCGGGCAATTGGTACTTAACAATCAAAGCATCAATTGCAACGCTTTGCGCTTTGTTTCCACATTGGTTTTCCAGAAAAGCGCCATGTTCAGCCTTAATGTCTTCGATAACTTGGCATATGGTCTTAGAATAAGAAAAGTTCCCAAAGATGAGATTAAAAAAAAGTAGTGGAAGCTTTTAGGGTCAGTGAGGCTTTCAGGGTTTGAAAAACGAAAAGCAAAGAAAACATCCGCCGGGGAACAGCAGAGACTTGCGCTTGCTCGAGCTTTTCTGCTTGACTCGCGTATACTGCTTTTAGATGAGCCAACTGCGAATCTAGACCCAAATAGCGCAGCCATAATTGAAAAAGCGATCGTGAGTAGGAAAAGTCCTGAGCGAATTATAGTTATGTCCACACATAACCTAAGTCAGGCAAGGAGGATAGCTGACGAAATAGTCCATATCTACAATGGCAGCATAGTTGAAGCTGCTAAGACTGAGGACTTCTTTGAAAACCCAAAAAATGAGATTCCCCGCAGGTTCGTCAATGGTGAGTTAGAATTTTGATGCAACAACGGATCAAACGTCTTGTGGCTTACTAACTAACTTTATATGGAGTCTGCAACATAACCTAGTTGGGATGCTTAGCAAAAAGAAACATAGGCTCTCCTGCAAAGTTTGGATAGAATACAAAGACAAAACGTTAATCGGCA
>PLSP01000009.1 GCA_003165195.1 Candidatus Bathyarchaeota archaeon
CCATTATTTATTAATTAATCCGTCTATAACAGGTGAGTTTGATGCTTCCATAAATTTCACTTTGTCAAGCATCACACAAAATCCAGAATATGCACTGTTTTTGCAAAACTTTGGAGCTTGGCAATTTTATTCTTTGGGACCTTTTAACATTTCGAAGACTTATATTGCCCTTTCTAACTGGTCAGTCGATTCCCAATATACAAACGCAACAACGTATTCCTTTAGCGACGATGGTTCAAGTATTCATTTAGCCGTTAATGCCACAAGTAGTGACAACAGAGTGACGATTTTTTCAAACATACCGAATTTGAATTTATCAGATTATAACACTATATATTTCGCGGTTAATGGTACAGCTAACTCAAGAATTTTGGTTAGTTTCTTTTTGACGAATGAAACAGGTTTCGATGCAGCTTATTGGATTACGCCAATTAATCTCTCAACAACCCCATTTGATCTATCATCCTTCAGTACGGCTACCCTTCGAGGAGATGTTTACATTTCCCTTATAAATTCGAATGCTTCTTCAGCATCGATCGATATTTCAGAAATTTGTTTTATCAAAGTTATAAGTTAAATGCCGTGAAAATTTNNAATAACTATTGGTGATTTTGATTTCAGCGCGTGCCGCGTGAAAAGCGATTTAGTGAAAACTCTAAAATGCAACTTCATGCTAAAAAAAGACATAGGTTGGTTTAAAAGGAATTATTTCCTTTTAATAATTACACGCGAGGATTTGCTATTGATTAATCAATCTTGTTAGAGGCTCCAAATGATATCCGCCGAAGAGTTAAAGCACATCTACAAACCTATGCTGTTAGAGCAGACCTCAGTATCTGATGATGATCCACAGCTAATTTATTTGAGGAGATTTCTAGATGCAAACCTTGAACTAAATATCCTCGATGCCGCCTCTGGAAATGGAAGATACGCATTCTATCTGTCAAGAAAAGGATATCGAAACATAACGGGTATAGATTTATTTCCGACAATCGATACGTTAGGCGACTTCAAATATATTTGCAGCAGTCTAGATAACATTAATCTTCTTGCATCCTCTATGGATTTTGTTTATTGTCTCTCAGCGCTTTACTATCTGAAAGATCCTACAAGTGGGTTTGTTGAATTTTACAAAGTGATGAAGCCGGGGGCAATTCTTATTCTGTCAGCTCATACTAAATACTCAATTTTCACTCTGGAACGAATTGTTAGACGTGGTTTCGGAGGAGCACGTCATCTTAAAGGGGTGTATTTTTTTGCTGCCATAGAATACATACACATGCTGAGGTTTGCCGGGTTCGAAGTTCTCGATGTTGATGGCTTCAACTTTTTCTACCCGAATGACTTCAGTCTCATTATGCGGCGTTTGCTACGCAAAACGGGGCGGGAAGCACAAATATATCCCTACAGTAATGGAAGAATAAATGCATTCGCGAAAGCAGTGCGATCGAGGTTTGCCTACCATATGTTGATTGCCGCTCGCAAACCTAAACTGCTCCGATAGGCTATTTTTTCTGTTTGTCCATTAACACGCGCGCCAGTGCGTTGCGCGCTGCTTTATCCTAAAATGGTTAAAAATGGTTATAAGTCTGGTTTTGCTTATTCGCGCACGCGCCGCGCCTACGGCAGTACAATTAAAACTTGCAAAGACGTAAGTTGGAGTTCTAGCGCAACCGTGAGCAAAAACCCTCTTTCACTGAATGTTAAAGTTATATTGTTTTACGTCGCTAATCAAAATGTGTTGTTTCCTATGTAGGAAGCGTAAGTCGAATCAATATTCCAGTTTAATCCTGAGCCAAATGTGTTGTCTTCTAAAATATTACCACTTCCGCCTTGCAAGTAGATCGTGTAAGTGCCAAAAATGGTTACGTTTGCGAAGAAATTGTTTTGCATAGTAAGGTTTTTGCCGCTTCCCTGAATCGCCCAGCTTGAAAAACCTTCATCAAAATTACAATATGTTATTGCACAATTGGTACTGGTTTGGGCAGCTATGCCTCTAAAATGCCAACCGATGAAATTCACATTATCAACAAGAACGTCAGAAACTGAATCAAGTATAAGAACCGGATAATCTTGGATTCCTGTACGATAAATGAAACTCACGTCCTGCAAAGTACTATTGCTTATACAGTCATCGTTATATGTTAATGGGTCGTCCACTGTGACGTTACTCATATACATCGGAAAGCCAAGAACAGGCGTTTGGTAGAGGTAACTGTTTGTTAGACTACCATAATTGCTAGTTGAGTCTTGAGTGCCGAAGGTTATGCAGTTCCAATTTGTTATGTTCAAATTGTTGCACGCAAAGTTATTACCCGTCGAAGGTTGATAAATTGCAGGTTTACCTTCAGTTCCACTTCCTACAAAAGTACATCCATCGATGTAAACTCCGTTTGACCTATCGTTTACGATTCCAGCTGCACCAGAACCGATGCCTAAAGAGTTGTTGTAACCTTGCCCGTCTTGGTTAGGCTGGAAATAATCATTGGTAAAATGAATGTCGTTACCAAGAGTTAGTTTAATGTAGCCTCTGATCCATTTCGCCCAATTATAGAAATAGGTGTTTTCAACGTAGAACCCGTTAAGTCCTGCATTGGTGTAAATTGGGTGTTCGCCAGTCTCATTGAAAATACTGTTGGAAATGTGAACGTTAGTTGAGCTACTGCAGACAAATCCGCAATCTGGGGAATTAAGGAACTGGATTGAGTCAAAGAATATGTTTGATGTATTGGTTGCTGAGGCAATCCAGGTTGTCCCAGGGTCTACT
>PLSP01000050.1 GCA_003165195.1 Candidatus Bathyarchaeota archaeon
TTGCGAGTTGCTGTCATGTCAGAGGTCCCGCCACCTGCAATAAAACGCGACCCCTTAACCACGTCTGCTCCATCTTTCAAAGCCTGAACGAACCTGGGTATTTCCTCAGGGGACATAGATCCATCTGCATCCATCATAACTAAAGCGTCAGAATCTAAATAGCTGTTAGATAGAACTTGTCTGATGGCTTGGCCCTTGCCGCGACCATCTTGCAAAACAATTTTTGCCCCGTTTTGAGCAGCTACCTTGAGAGTACCATCATCTGATAAACCGTCAATAACTATGACATCACTGAAACCTATACTGGTCAATCGGTTAAGCACGCCTCCGAGGTTTTTCTCCTCGTTATAAGCAGGTATAACAACCCCCACCTTGAAATCGATAGGCGAAAAAACCTTAAAATGCGCACCTGAAACTATTGCCGGTAAAGCACCCGTATTTATAGATCTGATTACCATGAATAATCACCTTCAAAAATATTAATATATTTTAATTCAAGAGAAATAGGTATACACAAACCCTTCAAGCCCTAACTTAACATTACAATTCATTGTATAAGTACATTAGTGACTGTGTGTTGACAGCTACAATTCAATGGTGTCAAAGACCCAATAAGCGGTCTAACCTAAAAGAATACATGATTCCGATACTCGCTATACTATACTTTACCTTACGTAATATGTGTATGCCCAAATGAGTAAACACCTGGCACCTTTTCAAAAAAAGTCTGCTTTTTCGTATTTTTCTTGGTTGGTTGGATTAAATTTTAATCTCCAAACCCGAACCCTCACACAATTCTTAAGCTCGATTCGATCCATTTTCAACGTCAAGAGACTATCTTATTTGGAAAATTTGCATCAAAATCCTCTTCTGGTTTGAACAATAACGAGTTCAAACCCCGTCCTTTCCCGTACTTATTTCTAACCTTCAAAGGGTGGATTTTCTCAACCGATTTAGGCTGAAATCCGGTAAGAGACCCACGTTCGGACAAGCGAATCAAAAAAAAACCGCACTAAATATACATTCAGTGCAAAAATCAATGTTTCTTTTTCAAACAGCCCGATACAAGATTGTTTATTTAGATATATCCATACTGAGTTGATAGAAAAAATTTCATGGTAAAGATAATGATAGAGATTATCAATCGAGAGAAGTTAATCGAAAATGGAGAAACGTCAGATATTCGCAGAGGTCGCGACCTAGCTCTTCAATGCCTTGAGCATGCAGTTAACGCTGCAGAACCTAAGCAGCTGATTAGGGCAAAAATGAGAATTAAGAACGATCACCTTCTGATTGAAGATTGCACATTTGACTTAGGGAAGTTCAAGCATGTTTATGTTGTAGGAGGCGGCAAAGCAGGCGGTAAAATGGCGCAAGCCATAGAAGATATAATGTGCAAATATGTAACCGCTGGAGTCATAAACATTCCTTACGGAACAAGGCAAAAAACCGACGTTATAGAACTCAACGAGGCCAGCCACCCGGTTCCTGACGAAGCAGGCGTAACTGGGACTTTGCGAATTATGGCTTTAGCTGAACAAGCAAAAGAAGATGACTTAATTATTTGCCTGATTTCAGGCGGAGGGTCAAGTCTCATGCCTTATCCTCGCGAAGGCATATCCCTTAAGGATAAGCAAGCACTTACAAATGCACTCCTCAAAAGCGGCGCCGCAATAAACGAAATCAACACTGTCCGAAAACATCTTTCAGCCTTCAAAGGCGGATGGCTAGCAAAGAAAGCTTATCCGGCAACTCTCCTCAATCTTGTACTCTCAGATGTTATGGGAGACCCGCTTGATTCAATCGCCTCTGGTCCAACAGTTCCTGACGCAACAACATTTAGTGATGCCAGAAAAATCCTTGAAAAATACGATTTATGGTTGAGCGTTCCGTTTTCTATCCGCAAGATCCTTTCAGAGGGTGCAAAAGGTCTTCTTCAAGAAACACCTAAACCAAATGATTTTGTTTTTGAAAAAGTTCACAATTTTGTGATTGGTAACAACCGAACCGCTAGCCAGGCCGCCATTGACTTCTTAGGCTCTAAAGGACTCAACACATTATTGTTAGCCGATATGTTGGCGGGAGAGGCTAGAGAAGTTGGGAAAGCATTACCCAAACTTGCTAGTGAAGTTATTGTCTGCATCGATACTTCTAGATCGTTGGGTGTTGTCGCTGGCGGAGAAACAACTGTAACCGTCAGAGGAAAAGGGGTAGGCGGTAGAAATCAGGAACTAGCATTGTCCGCAGCCTTGAACCTTCCAGAATCAGGGAAATGCGTAATTGCTTCTTTTAGCACTGACGGAATTGATGGACCAACAGATGCTGCAGGCGCGATCATCGATGGGTCTACGCTAAAAAGAGCAAGGCAATTAGGGTTGGATCCGGAAAAATACCTTGCTAATAATGACTCTTACAGTTTTTTCACAAAACTTGGCGACCTTATCTGTACAGAAGCGACTGGGACCAATGTTAACGACATATCAGTGATTATAGCGTTGAAAGATTAATTTAACTTCAGAACCTCGGTTACTTGAACTTTTTCTAGGAATTTTGTTTTCATTTAAAGAATTCAACAGTTATGAGCGAATGCTATTTTAGAATGCATGCATAATGCAGGTGGAACAAGTATGAACAAAGAAGATTCCGCATTATCATTAGATGCCCAAGTGTTTCTACACGATATAGAAAAAGCAGATATCTTGGTGGGAATTCCGTCTTTTAATAATGTGCTGACAGCAAGTTATGTTATTTCTCAAGTTACCAAGGGTTTAGACACTTATTTTCCCAATTTTAGATCGGTAATTTTTGTGTCAGATGGAAACTCAAAGGATGAAACGTTGACCTCGGTTAAGAAACTTAATTTGCCTTCCGAGGTGAAGCTAATTCCAGCCATTTACATGGGAATATCGGGGAAAGGAAGGGCAGTTAGGGCTATTTTTGAGGCAGCAGTCCGGTTAAACGTGAAAAGTGTTGCGCTAGTAGATTCAGATTTACGCAGTATAACTCCAGAGTGGATGCAACTGTTAATTGCCCCAACTATGGCGGGAACCGGTTTTGTAGCACCCTATTACAACCGCCGCAAATACGATGGAACAATAACCAACTTTTTATGTTATCCACTAACAAAAAGCCTATTCGGCAAAGACATCAGGCAACCAATAGGGGGAGATTTTGGGCTCTCGATCGAATTGGTAAAAGACCTCTTAGATTCCCCCATGTGGGAGCTTCCAGACGTTTGTCGCTTCGGCATAGACATCTTTGAAACCTACACCGCACTTGCAAAAGGATACAAAGTAAAGCAGGCTCTCTTGGGAGTAAAAAATCATGATGCCAAAGACCCATCTAGTCAGTTGGCTTCTATGTTTAGGCAAGTCATCAACGTCATGTTTACTTCCATAGAATGCTATGAGTCAGTTTGGAAAACAATAGAGGGTGCTTCAAAGACAGAATTGTTCGGAGACATAAAAAGCAACAGTACACCCGAACAAATTCAAGTTTCCCTGCCAGCTACGATTGAAGCATTTAAAAACAATTATGACAGCTACACTGATATTTACAAGTCATTTCTTGAACCTGAAATCCTAAATAAGTTTGAACAACTTCGACAAAATGAAATATCAAAAGTTGATTTTCCTTCGGATATTTGGGCAAAAACCGTCTATTCATTCATCGCAGAATTTCACAAAAACCCTGTTTATGGCAGAGACAAATTAATAGATGCCTTGAGGGTGCTCTGGATTGGCAGGATTGCTGTTTTCCTGAAAGAAACTTGGGAAGAGTCCGAGGAACAGTCTGAAGCTAGGATAGTTAAAGAAGCAGAAACCTTTGAAAAACTCAAGCTTTACTTGATTGACAAATACTGATTTCCAAAATATTCTACTGTGTTTGGGCAATCGACTCGATTTCTTTCCAAACGGTTTCCCTATTAACCGTTTTATTTACAAAAAAGGGTTTGTCAACAATTTTGAGCATAGGCAAATCATTAGCGCTATCTCCAACGCCGATACTGAAGATTTTTTTGAACTGCTGCAAATACAGGTTTTTTAAAACTGATGTTGCTTTTCCTTTATCGCAATTTCCCAGAGCGTGCAGATATTTTCCACCTCTGGTAAAGCAAAGACCCTCATCGCTAATCGCATCTAAAACCTCTTTATCTTTTCCATCTAAAATTTTGAATGGTTCACTATATTCTCTTTTTTTGGCAAGTTTCGCCAAATAAATGGGCAACCCGCTGTCTTTTGCAATTTGTTCCGCAGTCATATCTCCAAACCCTACAATATTGGCGCCTGTACGATTTCTCACAACATCTAGTTTTTCATGGATAATACAGTAAGGCGTACTAAATTCAATTATATTGTAACCTTGCGTTTGCCTTGTAAATTCATAATGCGTTCCAAAATAGTTCTTGGGTATCAGGATTGCTGAACCATTTTCAACGATAAATGGATCAGTTATCTGCCATTTATTTCTGTAGAACTCAATTTCATTTCTTGTTTTACTACTTGCAAAAACAATGGCGACATTTAACGATAGAAGATGATGAAGTATTGGTTCTATTTGATCATATTCATATTTATCGTTTAAGAGACTTCTATCAAGGTCTGAGAAAACAATAATCTTCATACCTTCAGGCTTCAATAGCTTCTTTCCTGAGCTTTTCTCGGATATCTGGCATAGCTGCCATAGTTCTTAGCCAATCTGGCAATTGCGCTTTTACTGGACTAGTCAAATATTTTTTTCCGCCTGAAATAATAACTGAAGACAATGCGTCTACTGTAGCCTCTTCTTCATGCCTATCAAAATCGATATTATTGCATGTTGCATCGGCATGATACTGCCTTATTTTATCTTGTGCTAACCGCCTATACGCCACGTAAAGACTTGTTAGAAAAGGCTCAGAGACATCTATGTTTTCGGTTTCAGTTAAAGTTCTCAATAGAGTTACAAAACTATCTTCAGCGGTTTTCATCAGTTCGTTGGCTTCAATCTGCTTATGCCTATGATCATAGAATCCTAGGTCAATTTGGCAGATGCGTCCGTAAGAAGCATTTCTATAAACTTCAGAAAGCAATCCCAGTTCAAGCCCCCAATCACTGGGCACTCTAAGATGCGTAGCTAAGTNNTTCTCCTGCAAGCGGATAACTAAATGACTGTAAATATGTTAGAAATCTTGAATAACGAAGTTTCTCTTGAAGAACCTCCAGTAAAGGGTTGATAAATAATCTGTGAATCCGACCATACAGCTTTTTTCGGGTTTCATCAATACGCGCATAATATCCTTTGGAAAAGAAAAAATCAAGCTTAGGTTCAATAATGGGATATAAAAGCTTCGTGAGCAGCATTTTGTTGTAAGATACTATGTCGGCATCGTGTACGGCAAAAGCAAAAAGATCAATGGACGCTATGCCCATTGCTATCCACACGTCTTTGCCTTTCCCAGATAACTGGGTAACATCGAGACCTTTTCTTTTAAGTTCTTCCAAAACGGTAATTACTTCGGGTTTATTGCACCAAACCACATCGCATGGAACCTTGAAGGACCGACTTAACTTCAAAGCTTTTCCATAATCGCTGGGTCCGGTCGATGAGAAAGCAATAAGAACCTTACTCAGATAATCGCATTGATTTATTTCATCAACAATCTTGCTTAGGCCTGGACTCTCAATATCGCTACCAAGGATTGGTATAATTAAGCCAGAAGAAAACTTTTCTTTAAGACTCTGCAGTCGATCGGACATTGTGTCAAAATCTAAAGCGAAGTCATGTATGGTTGCAATCTTTTTCTGATCGATATTCATTCTTACCGCTATGGTAACTATCACGTAATAATATAAATCAGTATTCTTCAATAGAAAATTTCAATTTCATCCTTTAAAGAATTGAAGTTGACTAGAGGCAAAAATATTGGGTAAAAAATAGCTTTCTTTTTGGACATAGTTTTGATTTTTAACCCTGCTCACAAGTTAGAAAGCATCCAAGCACCAAATGGTTAATCAGAAATCTTAGGAAGTTAACTAAATATTAGCAAACCTATAGTCTGAATCGCTTACGGTTCAAATCCGCTCGGTCCATAATTAGGTCCGAATCGCGCGGGCATAGATCAGCTCCAATGGCTTTTTTGGTTCAAATCCGCAGAGACTCAGATCGTTTCAGATGCGAACTCAATTAATTTTGACCATTAATGGGGTTTTGAAACAAAAGAAAACGTAAAAATAACTTTGAGCGATGTTGTTGATGAAGATGATTTTTAATAATCACTGATATGTTAGGGTAAATGCTTATTTGAATAGGGCCCTTTTTGTTGCTACGTGATAGCATGAAACCTCTTCCGCCTAGCCCTGAACATAAAAGAATGATACGTGAGATTGAGGGTCGCTGATGAAAGTTTTTATAATCTATGACTCAAAATATGGAAATACGAAGAATGTGGCGGAGCGTATTTTGGAAGGCATAAAACAAGTTGAAGGCATTGAAGTGGAAATCAGTTATGCTACAGAAGTTGACCCCAAAATAATAACAAGCTACGATGCATTAATAATAGGTGCGCCAAATCACATGGCCAGTCCGTCTCTAACTATGAAAAAGTTTGTTGACAAGTTAGATGAACTCAACCTAAACGCCAAAAATGTCGCTGTCTTTGGCACTTATTCTGGAAGGGCTAGGGTTACTGACCGAGCGGTGAAAAAAATGGAGAAAATTGTAGGCAAAACGTTGCCTAATCTAAACCTTCTTCAGCCGAGTCTGTCTGTTAAAGTTAAAGGAGTAACTGGTCCTGTAGCGGGTGGAGAACTGCCAAAATGCTTGGACTTTGGGAAAAGAATAGGAAATAAACTAAAAAACCCAAAAATCTAAAGGACTATCGAAAGAAACAAGCTAATTTATGTGGAGCTTCTTAAGTGAACAACAGCGCGCAATTGAAAAAGTATGAAGTTGATGTATCTTGTGAAATTGGGAGGTTTGAAGATGTTAACTCCTCCTTTACTGTAAACCAACATCTTTTAGGTATTGGAATTGAATTTTCAGAAAGCATTTATTCAAACATGTTTATTCTTAGATAAGACAATTAATTTGAAGGCTAATTCTATTAGTCAAGACGTCTTTAATAACAAATGGATTCTTAGAATCGAGATAATAGTCTTTTTTGTTTTAACAGTTTTTTTGCCTATCCATATTTTGGTTACAGGTCTTTTTTCAGGCAATCACTGCTTAAATTTGGCATTTCCATAACCTCAACAGTTTTTTCGCAATTACGCACCGTCGTTTATGTTAGCGCTTTAGGATTCGGCTTATTTTTAATCCTTGTTTTCTTTACAAACATAAAGAACGAAAAATTTTCAAAAGAAGTTGCTGCAACTAACACTGTTTGGCTCGCGTTTGTNNACTTAGTCTCCAATGGACACCTTACAGCGATTGGATACCTCAAAGTGTTACTTTACAAGCTCTTTTCGCAATGACCGTAATTTTACTAGTCACTTCATTGCTTCTGCTAATCAAAAACAAATGGACTCAAAAACTCGGATACCTGTTCTCCTGGGGGTCTCTTTTTTTTAATCTCATTTTGCTCATCATTATGTTGAGGTTTTTCGCACTTTTTACAACGTTTTTTCCCACCTTAATGGTGATTATGACCATCAATAGCGGTTTAGCAATCTATTCTCTCCATAATCTGAACCTAACTACAGTAAAGAAAAATAGTATTTATCACCAAAAATTCATTCATGATTTTAGACGGCTTTTGCCCTTAAAGGTACTTGCGGGGATTTTGCTAGCCATATTAGCACTGGAAACAATTGCATATGTTCAGCCAACTAACTATGGAGTAAGTGCAGGAAACCCCTCGAAAGAGTTCTATGTTGGAGTAACTTTCGGCGGCACCACGGAAACAGAAGCAAAGTTACTCATAGACCAGGTAAGAAGTTATACTAATGTTTTTGTAATTGATTCTTTGCCCATAAGCCAAAATGAAACAGAATTAAACGGGATATGCAATTACGCAGTTAAAAGTGGACTCCACATAATCGTGTACTTTGCATGGTTTAGCCAATACTGGCAGGCAAATTGGCTTGACATTGCTGCCCAAAGATGGGGAGAAAAATTTCTAGGTGTGTATCTGTATGACGAGCCAGGAGGAGTGCAGCTTGATAGCAACGGAATCAAATATGGCCGAGTAGGACCCACACCTTCGAATCAGGATCAAGCAGCAAGTAGGTATTTGCAATCATTCCAAACAGCTAACCGGGGCAAATCTGATATGCAAACGCTGAAAATTAGAAACATCAAAGCTTTCACTTCGGACTATGCACTTTACTGGTATGACTACAAGGCAGGATATGATGTAGTCTTTGAAGAACTTGGCTTGAATAATAGCACGCAATCAAGACAAATGACTACAGAATTTGTTAGGGGCGCAGCAACAGTTATGAACAAAGATTGGGGCGCCATAATTACATACTCAAATAGTTCTACTCCACAACTTGAGTCTGGCCAAGACCTCTACAACGACATGATGTTGGCTTATAATTATGGGGCAAAATACGTTTTAGTCTTTGATTACCCATATGACTCAAATTCGACATATGGTATTTTAGAAACAGAGCATTTTGACGCTTTAAGGAATTTTTGGAATTATACGACTTCTAATCTTCCAGAATATAGTTCTTCGATTGGAGGTCGGGTTGCCTATGTTCTTCCTAAAGATTATGGGTATGGTTTTCGGGGACCAAATGATACCTTTTGGGGCTTTTGGGAATCCAACTCCTCTTCAGTCCAGCTAAACACGACAATAGGTAATCTAATGAATCAATACGGACCTAATCTCGACATAATTTACAATGACGGAATAAACCTCAAGACATCACCAGCATATAACGAATTCATATTTTGGAATGGAACGGTAATAAAACGATAACCTGACAAACCATCAGGTAAAATGCCCTTATGCTTTGACCGTTATTCGACATTCTAGTTTCGCTGCAACGACCGACAAGCGTTTTCGACAACCGACTAAGACCCAATTACGGTTCAAATCCCATAGAGATCTGATTCGCTTTTGGTCTGAATACCTTCGGTTCTAGAAATTGCTGCTTTCGGAAATGAAATTCAGGGTTTCGGATGAGATAGCCGATCGAAAGCGTTCTTTAGTTGGTGCTGCCATGGCTGACTATATAGTATCGCCATTGGAATGGGCATTAACTCAAACAGCTAATTTGTGCTGCCCTTAGAACTCGCTTAGCCGCCGATCTGATCTTCTTTGAGTTCCTGAAAGATAATCCGGACCGCTTCTTCATGTACCCCCAAATGCTTGGACATGGCAACGGTTATATCTTTGGCAACTCCCGCTTTCTGTTCAGCAGTTCCTCCGTCATCATGGAGAAAACATTCATAGAATGGAGCAAGTGCCTGAAAGACTATTCTTATTTCTTTACCCAAACATGGGTGATTTCCCCAAATACATATTTGCGATAATCGCTTTCTTCCTTGTAAGCTTCGTTTATCCAGTCTTTAGCTTCTTTTGAGTAAAAATCATTGGGATTGGGGGTAGTAATTT
>PLSP01000168.1 GCA_003165195.1 Candidatus Bathyarchaeota archaeon
CAAATTTTGTGAAGAACAGACTTATGGATAGGCCGTTTGTTGAGGGAGACAAGATGCCTGTTATGATGCTTGGTCATTCTGTTCAGTTCACTGTTACGAAGGTGCAACCCCAAGGAATAGTAAAGATGACCCTCGATACTATATTACAGATATTGTCTGACCCTGTTGCGAAAGCTGAAAGTATGCCACGCACCACCTATGAGGACTTAGGAGGCTTGGAGAAGGAGATTCAACTGATAAGGGAGATGGTTGAACTTCCAATGCTGCATCCCGAGATTTTCCAGACGCTTGGAATAGATCCTCCGAAAGGGGTTCTATTGCTCGGTCCACCCGGCTGCGGAAAGACACTCCTAGCTAAAGCAGTAGCGAATGAGTCGGATGTAAACTTCTTCTCAATAAACGGGCCTGAGATAATAAGTAAGTTCTATGGGGAGTCGGAGGCGAAACTTCGAGAAATATTTCAACAGGCTCAACAGAATGCTCCTAGCATCATACTCATAGACGAACTGGACTCCATCGCGCCCAAACGTGAGGAGGTTACAGGTGAAGTGGAGAAAAGGGTTGTCGCCCAGCTTCTATCTCTCATGGACGGATTGGCTGGTAGAGGAAATGTCATAGTAATAGGTGCAACAAACAGACCGAATGCCCTGGATTCAGCTCTCAGGAGGCCTGGGAGGTTTGATCGCGAGATAGAGATAGGGACCCCAGACAAGCGGGGGCGTCATGAAGTATTGTTGATTCATAGCAGAGGTATGCCCTTAGCCCATGATGTTGACTTAAAGGTGCTTGCTGAGCGAGCGCACGGTTACACGGGTGCTGACTTGGCCGCTCTATGCAGAGAGGCAGCTATGAAAGCTCTACTTAGGTATCTTCCCGAGATAAATCTGAAGGAAGAGCAAATACCTCCCCACGTCCTGGAGAAGATGGAGGTTCAGAAAGATGATTTCATGAACGCCTTCAAGGAGATTACGCCTACAGCAATGAGAGAGATTGCTGTGGAAGTTCCGGTTGTTTATTGGGATGAAGTGGGCGGCTTGGAGGAGGTTAAAGAGAAGTTAAAGGAGGCTGTTGAGTGGCCGCTGAAAAATCCTGAAGTCTTCAAGAGATTGGGGATTCAGCCGCCTAAAGGTATACTGTTAATAGGCCCGCCTGGGTGTGGGAAGACCATGCTGGCTAGGGCTGTTGCAACTGNNGTGGGTTGGCGAGTCTGAAAAGGCTATTCGAGAGATCTTCAGGAAGGCTAGAATGGCTTCGCCAGCGGTCATATTCTTCGATGAAGTTGACTCTCTTGTTCCAAGGAGGGGGCTGGGTTACGGCGACAGCGGAGTAACTGAACGCGTTATCAGCCAGCTTTTAACAGAAATGGATGGAATAATGCCCTTAGAAGGCATCATAGTTATAGCTGCGACAAATAGGCCCGATATTGTCGACTCAGCCGTATTAAGGCCAGGCAGGTTCGATCGGCTAATTTATGTTCCAGAACCCGACGAAGCGGCTAGACTTGAAATCTTTAAGATTTATACGAAGAACATGCCACTATCAAATGATGTGGACATCAATGCGCATCGGATGACGAAAGGTTACTCTGGCGCTGATATATCATCTGTATGCAGGGAGGCCGCCATGAACGCTTTGAGAAGAGACATCAACGCAAAAGACGTTGCCTTCAGCGATTTTGAGAAAGCTATGGAGGAGGTTCCGCCGAGCATTTCGCCGGAAATTGAGAATTGGTATAGGAGCTTTATGAATCAGGTTCGAAAGCTTCAGAAGCCTGCGGCTTTTGTAGTGTAATTCCGGATTCTGTCAAGTCTTCGTCTGTTTTGGGTCATGTGAAATTTACAAGTGCAGAGCAGTTGAAGCCATACATTAACGAAAGCGTATTAGAAAACGCTGAAGATTTGTTAAAACTTGCACAAAAAATGAGCGGTGAAAAACTAAACCTCTATAATGCAAAACTCGTTGTGGTAGGTGAAAAAATTGGTTAAAGAAAAGTTAGGTATATGCGAATATTGCGGTAAAAAATGTAAGAGGACAGAAACATGTTGCAACAGCAAAATATGCTTGAAAAAACGGCAATCCAACTTTAGCAATAACTTAATGAGATGTTTTAAAAAAATAGGTTAAAAAAAGAGTTTAGAGAATGATATAGATGCCGTTTTAACGCATTTCAAGGAAAACATATCTCACTACAGAAGCGAAGTTGACAGTTTAGAGGTTAGAGATGAAAAGAATCGCCGACTTTATGACTTAGTCTTTGCTACAAATTCGAAGGAATGAAAAATGCATTGGATAACATTAAAAATAAACGTGACAAAATTCAAACTAAAGACATTCGAGGTTTATCTGCAGTGGTAGCTGAAGGTCAAAGACAACTGAAAGCCAACTGGTTGAACAGTTGATATCTTAACAGCGTTCCAATTTAGGACGAATTGAACGTTTTACCCCGTCTACCGATTTGGGTTATGTTGAACAGGTGGGCTCGTAGCCTAGCACGATGGCTTCATTTGTTATTTGAAATCTTCTCCGCACATTGGGCACATTAAAGGAAACTTGTACCCTGCCTTAATCTTGGTCCGCTTAACTACCCCGTTTGCCCTATCAAAATTCATGTGGTAATCCTTTTTTTTTGATTGCCAACAATTCAAGTTTTTAACCAGGCAGGCGTCCGTCGATTACATCTCTAAGTTGTGGCTCAGGAGATTGCAAACCCAAAAATATCTTTGGGGCTTGTCGAAGTGCTGCAATAGTTATACATTATAGAGGTTGCTCGCATGGGTGTTCTGAAAATGGTTAAAAATAGTTTTAGTCGGAAAAATCACTAACTATGACTGATTAGGTTAAGTCAATTTTTTCCCCGTTGTTATTTGGCTTCACTCTTCTTAGTGGGTTTTATTTTCGCCCCTCTTTAGGGTGTCCGTGTAGGTTTTCTTTTTCACTTTCTTTCTAATCGGGCAATTAAGCCGAACAGACGATTTGCACCTGCGACAGTTCTTAACTAAACCTACTCTTAATTGGCACATTTTCATTTACCTCTTTTCCTATGTTTATACTCATTGCTCTTATGTTTAAACTCATTGCTTTTTTTTAGCTTAGTCTATTATTTTTGCAATAGTCAAGCAATTGATTAAAATTAACTATTCACTATATTTGCCAAACTCAGATTTTAATTTGCCTTGGTGACTTGGTTTAGGCTTTTCTGGTTACTCTATCTCACTACCCTATGCGTTACAGCCATAACCTTTATCCTCGGTTTTTTCGTATTGAGGTTTCAACTGTTCATTTTTACCCTTTGCTCATAAATTCATTTAAACATATGTTATTGCGCAAACTACTGTCTAAATTAACAGCTAAACCTTGCCCATTACTTCTCTTCTATTTCTTTTGATTTAGTTCCCTTCTTTGGACTTATCATGGCTCCATTTCTTTTCCTAACGTAACTTGCCCCACATTTGTTTGAATGATGCACTTTCTTAGGATCATACGTTTCAAATACGATACCGCAGGGGCAGGTTCTAATGAGAACTTTATTACTTAATCTTTCAGAGTTTTCCATACCTCTCTACCCAACAATATTTACATTTAAGAACTTATGAACAGCCCTATCCACATCATTATACTCAACGATTAAAGATAATAATTCCTTCTTTTCCTCTTCAGGATTCCATGGATGCTCTTTTCCGTTAGTTCTTCTCTGGAATAGTAAGTTTTATTCGTAGAATATGAGGTTTTGTTCCTCCAATATTTCATGAAGCTTATGCACTGCGTCATAAACGTCCTGTTCTTTCTTCGGCCCTCTCCAATCAATTATCCAGAAAAGCTGATTAGAACCCCCCATGATTTATAGTTTAACTAAAATGTGGTAAATTAGATTTTGATAAAGAAAGAGGCGGAAAGTATACTCTTATTTAGCACGGTTCTTTTTTCCCGGTCATGTACACCCAAGCGCCGACTATCGCAACTGTTAAGCATGCACCAGCAAATCCTGAAATCATGAAACTTGTCATACCACCAAGCAGCGGCAAAACTGCAATCAACCATGGGACAACAAAGTTAAGAATTATATTCCAGAAGCGGTCCGGTGGTATGCGCGCTATAGTTTTTTCGTTTTTGCGGTTTCATCTCTTTCTTTTTTTTCTAATCATTTACTACTGCACGCCAAAGTGTCCAATAGTCCATAACATTTACACACTTAAACACATACACTTATAAGCGTGTATGTATATACGCGCATATATAAATAAGCGAGCTCAAAGCTAACAAAAAATGGTAAAACAACCTGCAATTATTAGTAACTCGCTTATCTCAAAATAGGAACAAGTGACTAAAATTGGGCCGCATAAACGTTGACATCTCAGACGATTTAGAAAAACAGCTGAGATTGAAAACTGTGGAGCAATTCGGCGGCAAAAAAGGCGACTTATCTAAAGCCGTCCAAGAAGCGGTAAGAGCATGGATCAACAGCAAACAATAAAGTCGCTCCTCAAAATACTGATAAATATATTATAAGATGCCTATGTAAAAGGCAAGGGTAAGCCAGCTAGCCTGGAACATCCTCGTATGAGGGTTATGGGCGATCTAGCTGGAAAGATCCCTTTGCAAAATAGTCCCAAGAAAAGCTGCGACGTTGTTACTCGCCAGCTCAAAAAGAAAATTCGAGAATTTTCTCGCAGATAAATAAAAAGTGAATGGAGTCAAAAAAATGAGTATAACCCAAATAAGTATAAATAATGAAGTCCCAAAAACTAATCAGCACTTGGTCGATAAGTGCCCTGAATGTACAAGCAAAAATCTAGTTCACGATTATGACTCAGGCGAAACCATCTGTGGTGACTGCGGTCTCGTTTTGTATGAGCAAATGATGGATAAGGGACCAGAATGGCGCGCTTTTACCGCGGAAGAGAAAACCTCGAGAAGCCGCGTCGGCATGCCCACATCATATTCAATTCATGATAAAGGCTTATCCACAGCAATCAGCCAAGTCGACAGAGATGCCTTCGGCAGAAAACTGCCCCTATCCACAAGGCTGCAAATGTGGCGTCTCAGGAAATGGCAAATTCGCAGCCGAGTGCACTCATCCGTCGACCGAAACCTAGCACAAGCAATGGCTGAACTTGAACGTATATCAAGCAAAGTTTCCGTATCACCGCCAATAAAAGAAAAAGCCGCCGTCGCTTACAGAAAAGCACTTGACAAAGGATTAGTCCGAGGAAGATCAATCAACGCCATCGCCGCAGCGTCACTTTATGCTGCTTGCCGCAAAAGCGGATCACCCAGAACCCTTCGCGAAATCGCTGAAGCAAGTCTTGTCAATAAGAAAGATGTTGCAAGATGCTATCGACTTCTATTGCAAGAGCTGGATTTTCACATGCCAACTTCTGACCCAATGACGTATGTATCAAAAATTGCAGAAAAAACTGGAATATCAGGCAAAACCCAGGGCTCAGCCATAGCAATACTCAGAATGGCTAAACAAAAACGAGTTTCAGCAGGAAAAGACCCTATGGGTTTAGCTGCCGCCGCACTCTATATCGCCTGCTTACAGAACACCGAAAAACAAACACAAAAAGACATCTCCGACGCAGCTGGAGTAACCGAAGTCACAGTTAGAAACAGATACAAGGACCTAAAGAAGCGACTGAACCTCGAAACCCCCGATACGCTAAAAGTTAGCTTACAGGCAATATCGACTAAATGACAGCACTATTTCCAGACCACCAATCTCTTTTAAACATCAGTTGTAAACAAAAATATGTTCTAAAAGATCGCTTTTACTTTTAGTTGTTTTTCGTAAATCAGGCATGAAAACAGTAAAAGTGACCTATGAAAATCGCATTGAGTGAACTAATGCTTTAAAGTACATTCCTATTCTGGTTCCATAACTGAAAAGTGATCATCTTCTTGTTCTCAACTGGCATTTTCTTTTTTAAACTTATATCTACATTACATCGATTTTTTTGTTTAAGGTTTAAAGAACTTTTTGCTTGATGAAAGTGCCAGCGTCCAGCTCTTCGAAAGCCCTGTCTAATTCTTCTTCAGTATTCATTACTATGGGTCCTCTCCAAGCCACAGGCTCATTCAACGGTTGACCTGACACAAAAAGGAAGCGACTGCCTTTTTTTGAGAACATTTTGGCAAAATCGCCTTCCCCAAAGACTATGCACTTCCCCTGCGTTATGGTTTTATCTTGAACCTCAACAGCACCCTCAACAATATAGGCAAACAATGTATCGTTTTCGGCTGTAGCATGTTCAAATGTTTTTCCTGAAGCTAACTCTACATCAAAATACTCTATGTCAATTGCCAAGTCACGAACAGGCCCCTGTACTCCATCCACTTTTCCCGCGATCACTTTAATCTTCATGTCGTTTTTCTGGTTCATCGGGATTTGTTCTTTTAGTATTCCTCGATATTTGGGGTCAACCATCTTTTTCTGTGCGGGCAAGTTTACCCATAATTGGAAGCCTTGCATTAAACCATCATATTTCTGTGGCATTTCCTGATGAATTATGCCTGAACCTGCCGTCATCCATTGTATGTCTCCAGATTTTATTACGCCTTTGTTGCCCATGCTGTCGCCGTGTTCTACTTCGCCCGTCCACATGTAAGTGACTGTTTCCATGCCTCGGTGAGGATGCCAAGGAAAACCTTTGACGTAATCTTCAGGGTCATTTGATCCAAAGTGGTCTAAAAGCAAGAAAGGGTCAAGTGTAGAGTCGTCATCGTTTCCCAAAACTCTTTTTAATCTAACTCCTGCGCCCTCAAGAGTTAGCTGGCGAGTCAAAATCTTTTTAATCTGTCTCTCCAAAAAAAATCACGTATAATATTTAATCGCAATAAAACATATATTTGTTATTCTAAGCTCTTTAAAAAATCAGGGAAGTTAGATTCTTTTACCGTTAATTCCCTTTCTTAATTTCATTAGCCAACCTAAGGAATCTATATATTTGCACTATTCAAGCGAAGCCCAGTATCCTATCTAGAGTGTCCAATGCTCTATCTGATGCTTCTTTGTCTGGAACCTCAAGGTCATCTTCCTTTGGTTCAGTGCCTGAAAATAGGCACAGTGCCTCCATGCCCTTCCGCTTTGACAAACCAAATACCAACCCCGAGAAACCCATGAATGGCCCTTTGTAGCCTATGTCGACCCCAAATTTTTCTTTCATTTCAGCGATTAATTCTTTGCTTGTAGCTGCACAGCATATTTTTTTGTCTTTTGAATTGTAACCTGCAATGACTATTATTCGTCTAACATTGTTTTCAGCCAAAAAATCTAAGACTTTCATCGCAACATCGTATTGACCTTGAAAATTTGCATGGTATCCTTTTGTAATGAGTAAAGAGGGCGTGGAGCAAGCGTAGAACTGAACTTTAGGCAAGTCTGCTTGGCCTGATTCAACTATAATTCCACCTGTGCCAGGCAAAGCCGGATGAGCAGCGTAGGAGGGTTTGGTATCGTAGATTGAAGGCATATGCGTGGAATACATGTCTGCCAATAGTGTTGCTTTAGTTTTACCTATTAGACTATCCACAACCTCTTTGCCTATAGACCTCAACCCTGGCGACCCTACAACAGCTATGGGTTCGATGAGTTTAACGTCGCTTCGACGTTCTATCCAAATATCCTTTTCCATCTACGTATCCTCAGTTTCAAGTAATATAGGCAGGTTTCTTACCTGAAGCAGTCATTTCTGCTCTTATTCGACGCTCCATTTCAACTAATTTCGCAATTGCCTCATCCATTTCCACGACCTGTTTTTCCATGGGGTCCATATCTATTTTCAAATTCAACATTGAAGTCAACACTTTTAAAGCAGCCTTAGCCGCCCGGGGGTCTATGACATAGTCTCCAGTTGGAGCCTGATACCCGTGGGTTTCCGCAAGCAAACATGTGCCTTCCACTTTTTTCCTTTTGGCTAGACCCATTATTATGCCGTTTTCGCCTCCGATTAAGCCGTTATCCAGAAACACGGCTCCATGTGACTTAGCTTCTTCAAGTAAAGCTAACGTTGTTGTAGTGCAATAAACGTTGGGTGACTCAAATGGTCTCTCTGTTACGTAGGCCGCAACCGAGTATACTCTTTGGACGCCATTGTTGATTGCCCACTCCAAAACGGCCTCAGCTACTTCGTATTGACCTTCGGGTGAATAAGCCTGAGAATTACCAGCGAAAAAAACGATGGTTCGTCCCGATTCATCCTTGAATTGATAAAGTTCGTTTTGAAGAAGCTCAACGAGTCCGTTTTCTTTTATAACGACATAAGGTGGAAAATACTTTGAATAAACTTCCCCGATCAGTTCAGCTTTAAGCTGCTGGATAAGATAGTCAACTGAAAGTTTTCCAATGTAAGCTGTTCCAGGCAATCCACATATTAGGATCAATTGACTGGGTGTAAATTCTTTTAGCATTTCGATTTCAACATTCATGGCTGCAAACCCACTTCAATTCAAGCTTGGTGTTTGATGCAAATGAACCTTTTGTTTAGTTAACTCATGTTTCTTAGCAGCACTGGACTCTTTATATAAAAAAATGAGCAAGTTTGTGGAGAAAAATTTTGGGTTGTCTGCATAATACCTAAAATAGTTAGTTAGAAAAGCTAATTGTTCTCCCTTCATGTCAAATAGATGAAGCATTTTTCATAGCAAAGATGAAAATAGGTCTAAAGCGGCTAAGACTGACCAAGAAGTGTGCAGTCGATAAAAAAGCTTTCTTTGAACCAATTACGGCATGAACAAAAAGGTTCAAAACCTGATTTTCAAGGATGGACGCGTTTTCCACTTAGGTCAGCTTCCTATGGTTCGTTTGCATAGAGTTATCATAATGGTTTCTTTAGAGCTATAAATTGTTCATATGTAAGCAAATCAGGGATTTCCGTGCGATTCATTTCTAAATCCGCTTTGTATCCGTAGGTATTAACCCAATTGATCATTTTTTCAAAGTCGCCCGAAGCAAAAGTTGATGGAGGCAACTGGGAAGATTGAGGCGGTTGGACATCCATTGGGGTTTTCCCGTAAACTTTCTTGTAAGCGTTCATCATTTTGGTGAAGTCCACCTCATCGCCCGCAATTTCTACCGCTTTACCTATAAACCTCTCACGATTTAGGAACATGTGTGCAACCCACTTGCCTATATCTTGAACCGCTATCATCTGGAGGGGTTTCATTTTTTCGCCCCGCATAATTGAAAACGCGCCAAAACGCATGTTCGCAGGCGACTCCATTAAATTCGTCATGAAGGTTGTGGGACGCACAATGCTATAGGGGAGTTCAATTTCTCTGATGTGCTGTTCAACATGCCATTTGCTTTCGAAGTGAGGAATTCCAGTGTTGCGTTCGGCGCCTCCGACAGAAGAGTAGATGAAATGCTGCACTGCTGCTTCTTTTGCGGCGTCTGCAATGCGTTTTCCTCGCTCTTCCTCTTTTTGGACACCTGCATCCATAAAATTCAGCATACTGAAAGCGCCATATGCCCCGTCCATCACATGTACGAGACTATCATAATCATCCAGATCGCCCAGCACCAATTCTACGCCGCGCTTCTTCAGAGCTTGCGCCTCATCGCTGCCCATATTGCGGGCCATAGCACGCACTGAAAAATCGGTTCCAAGCAACGCCTCTACAACTGCACCACCCTGGTGACCCGTGGCGCCTATAATAAGAAGTGTTTTCCTCATAACAATCACTTAATTTAAGAACAAAATAATTCGATTTCTAAAATAGAAGAAATAAAAATGAACATATAAGCCTTTAGAATGGGATTTTTATGATGTAAGTTTGGTCAATCGCATGTTCCTGAACTCTTCGACGGAATTTCCACCTTTTTTGCTGAGCGTAATATCGAAGTGGGATTTTGACCAAAAGCGATGAACCAAATTACCGCAGAATGTACAGTCCATTCGCAGTTTTAAAATCAACAGAAATCGTGGCGCATTCAATCAAAGCTCAGAGAATTTTGAATTGTGGAGCTGAAGATCATTGAACCCAAAAGCTGTTCAGAACCTTTAAGGGGGCTGTCCGCATTTGAACCGGCGTCTATTGAGCCGTACCCCATAGGCATTGGTTATAATGTTTCTACGCTATGCAGATTTAAGACTTATCGTACTTTCCAAAGCGTTATCAAGTTCTGCATTGATTCCAATTTTGTAGTTTTCTGTCAACTGGGTATTGCTGCATTAAATGTAGACCAATCTGGTTCTGTCATCGATTCTGTAGAGAACACAGCAACACCAGCATAGTTTGCGGATGTATTTGTATTTAGTTGTTGGCTAACCCAACTTAATTGAGTAGCTAAAGAAGGCGATGATGCTTCAAGAAGACCAATAATTACCGGAGATGCTGAATCAAGTAGAATTGTGTTTTCACTTGACTTCAATGTTTGTTCGTTTAAAGGAAGACCACCATACATCATAACAACAGAATAATTTAGATGGATTTCTGAAGAATATGCCGCATCCTCATATCCTATATCCCCACTTGAACTCTTACCGATAGCTTGAACAGCAGAAGACATACCATTTAGCCAGCTAATATAATTTTGAATTGAACCAGTATAACCTTCTAAATCGTCATTGTAGCCGTCAAACCCTTTACCCACGCATTCAACAGATTGATTTATCATGTATTGTATGTTAGCAGAAACACTGATATCTGTTGTATCATTGCCATATTCGGACCAAACTGTTGCTTGAATAATGACATTTGGATCTGCACTTCTCAAGGCATCTATCATATTAGTCATTTGGTTATCAGTGTAAGAATAAATCAAATTTATGCCGTTCCAATAACCAACATCTATCATAACAAGCTGAACTTTACCGTTACCCAAGTTCGTCAAAATTGAAGGTGGTATCGTATATGTAGCAGGAGTCCAATTTGGGGTTGCTTCAGGCTCAATCCACACAGCTTTTATCCCACTAGAAATGAAAGGTCTATGAACGGGCAAAACAAAAAATAGTAAGCAAGATAAAAGAAAGATTATGAAAATAGCAACAGCAACAGTTTTTTTTATGCCCTGTTCCTCCGTTTTTTCTTTAAAGTTGAGGTGTATGACATCGCAGATATAATTGTTGCAACAACAATATACAGATGGCAAAACTGCCAATCCTTGATCTTAACGCCCACATACTTGCCAACAGTAACCATAGCACTATTTTTATCTACTGCATCAATATGGATATTTTATTATTTGCGAAATCGTTCAGTCATATTTCACTTCAATTAGTTTTTAGTGTGTTCGTAAGGCTTACTTTTAGGTTTCAATGCAATAAATGCTATGAAAATATTTCTGAAGATACATTACGGCCGTGTCCTAAATGTGGTTGGGTAATGGAAAAAGAGTTTACGAAAAGCACACTATCAGGGTATAAATGGGAATAAATCTTCAGGTATAAAAAAGGCTAATTCAGGTTTGTTTCTAAATAAAATGGTGGGCTGGCCGGATTTGAACCGGCGTCTATAGCGCCCGAGGCTCAGAAAGAAATTAACTGGAAAGAATTCAAACAATGTTTATTACCCAAGTATGTCAAAACGTATGCTATATTACTTTTTGAAAGTGCTCAGAAATATCAGCAGCTACTTGGCGATGTAAATACTATTCAGCTACTAAGACCAACAATCAGAAACAATATACTCAATTCTCTTCTTGCCTTAAGTAGATACCAAGGAACATTTGACAAAGTCAAGAGCCAAATGAAAGCTCAGGCGTTAAACATTATAAACCCGACCAAATCACAACTTTTATAAGAATTTTCAACAATGACGTCCATGAAGGCTTCCGAATAGGCATGCCTTATTTTTCTATTTTATTTTTCTAAATTATCTAAGAAATTAGAAATTCAATTTACCAATTTTGCCATTGTTAACCTATTTTTTTATTTTCTTAATCCGTTTAGAAATTAGAAAATTAGACACGAAATTATTTAGTTATCTATTCTATCTGGACTTTTGTCTTTCAAGTCTGGCAGACTTTTTATCTTTCCGTTTAGCATCTCTATCCTTCTTCTTCTGAGGCTGAGGTTTTCCTCGATCTTGTTCTCCAGTTTCTCCTTTCTTACTCATGTGGGATGTTTCCTTCTGTTAAAGCAAATGACTCATTCGGGTTCTTGAAGTTATCTTTGTGTGCGCTAAAAAGTTAGTGACGTATCCATTTTATTTTCTTAATCCTTTTGGAAATTAGAAAATTAGAAACTTGCCACACCCTCCTTTTTAGAGGTCATACCATTTCCAGAGTTCATCAGCAGTTTTCTGGGAGCAGCCAGAATTGATGAGTAATCTCCTGAGACAAAGTTTTTCCTTGCTCATGTGTTACACCTGCTAAAATCTTCAATATTAATATATACTATTCTTGGAATTAAGCGTGTGTGACTGCGAGCCCACAGCAACATCCGGGCAGTTGTGTCTGCGATAATCTGTTCTCGGCAGTAATTTACAGGAGAAGAACTGTAAAGAGATAATAGAACTCGATTAGTTCCTTATTTTTCTATTTTCTAAATAAGTAAAAAACTTAGAAAATCAATGTCTTACCTATTCTATATTTTTAAAATGTTTAGAATTTAGAAAAACCTAACCATTTGGTTTGGTATAAAATTCAACAAAAAAGAAACGCGGCTATTTTACAGTTTTTTATCGGTCAACCACGCGCCCATAACAAACTTTCCAACTAAGTTTTAACTACTGGTCTTAGGTACATGTGAAGCTTGTCTTTTGCAACTTTCAAGTGCAATCNNACTCCGCCTTTCTTTGCGCCGAGCACTGATTCAGCTACGTTCTTATCCAATTCGACTTCAAGATGAGTTACTGTCCAATCTTTAGGATCTACTTCTATTTCTTTGATTTTGCCGATTTTTTCATCTAACGCAAACACATCTTT
>PLSP01000058.1 GCA_003165195.1 Candidatus Bathyarchaeota archaeon
TGATGAATCATGGCAGAGTTGAATCATGCTATAATATGCAGGCAGCTGTGGATTCAAAAAATCACTTGATCATTAATTATTTGGTGACTAACGAAGCTTCAGACCTAAATCAACTCAGCGGCGTAGCCATAAGCGCAAAAGAAACGCTTGATGTTGAGCAGATTGATTGTCTTTCTGATAAGGGGTATTTTGATTTTATGCAAATCAAGCAATGTGTCGATAATGGGGTTACGCCTTATGTTGCAGTGAAGAGGTCTGGAACTGGAGGCAGTATTGTATCGCCAGAGTTTACCGCTGACAAATTCCGCTACGATAAGAGTTCTGATCTGTATGTTTGTCCAGCTGGACAGAGTTTGTTCTTTCACTGCTGTTCCAATGGTAAGGAAGGAATGGATATGCGCGTTTACAGGTGCCGGAAGGGTGTTTGTTTTTCATGCCAGTTTTTTATGACTAAGTGTACAGGCAATAGAAAGGGGCGGTTTATTTGGCGGTGGGTGCATGAGGAGGTTATCGATGATATGAGAAGGCGGATGAGATCTCATCCTGAGGTTATGAGTGAGCGAAAGAAGGTTGTGGAACATACGTTTGGGACTTTGAAGAGGGCGTTTNNCGTTTGGTGCTCCTTATTTGTTGCTAAAAGGCCTTAAGAAGGTTAGCGGAGAGGTCGGGTTACTCTTGGATGTCTTATAACCTGAGGAGAGCTTTGAACATTCTTGGAGTCGAAGCTCTAATTGGGGCTCTTGTCGGAAAATAAAAGAGTAAAAGAAAAGTAAAATCATAAGAGAATTGATTAATTCTTCAAGCATCTAATCGATCGTATGTGTGATTTTTTACACGGTCTCATTCCCTCACTTATCAGTTCATTGAGAGTTGCAGCGCTGCCTCTCTTGCTTTACCTCTACAATCAAGGAAGCTTAGCGCTTTGTATTGCCCTGTTTGCCTGTGCCGTTTCTACGGATTTTTTCGATGGGTATGCAGCGCGGCGCTTGCAGGTGACTTCGCGGTTTGGCGCTTACTATGATGGAGCAACCGACTTTACTCTGATTATGGGCTTCTTCGGCTTCTTTTTCCTTAAAGGCATCTATCCTATGTGGCTTCTGTTGCTCATAACAATCTCGTTTGTCCAGTTTTTAGTGACTAGCCATTACGCCAAAAAACTCTATGACCCTATTGGCAAATACATGGGAAGCGCCCTCTACATAGGCGTAGTCTTAACGCTAATTTTCCCTATGCAACCGACTTACGACTTTGTACAATATGCATTCACCGGATTTTTCGCGGTTTCGCTTGGAAGCCGAATAATAAGCTTGACTGAAAAGCGTCGCTAGACTCACTCTAAGTCTATATATCGTATTTCCATTATGTTTCCGTCAACTTGGTGCACTATTTGCGTGCTAAAATATGCTTAACCTCAACAGGTTTGCCTCAACAAGTTCGCGTTTCCACTGGGACCGCCATTGTTCTCGGGCTTTTAACCGGCAAGTTGGATGCTGCTCCGACAACGGCATATCTTATGACTCACCGAGAGGGTAAGTGCATAGCTAACTGTGCTTTCTGCCCACAAGCCCGAGCCAGCAAAAGCAGCACCGAGTTGCTTTCACGGGTATCGTGGCCAACTTTCTCAACAACAGACATTATAGCGGCACTCGGCAAAGCAGTCGATAACGGCGCAATAAAGAGAGTCTGCATCCAAGCCTTAAATTATCCAGACGTTTTTACCCACCTGCAAGCCCTTGTAAAAGAAATCAAAAACCAAGCATACGTCCCAGTTTCGGTTTCCTGCCAACCTCAAAACAAAGAGAACATCGAACTTTTGGCAGATTCTGGTGTTGATAGGTTAGGCATCGCGTTGGACGCTGCAACTGAACCTGTTTTTAACCGGGTTAAGGGCGCCGGTGTAGGTGGAGTTTACTGTTGGGAGAGGCAGTTTGAGTTGTTAGATCAGGCGTTGGCGGTTTTCGGGAAGGGCAACGTTAGCACACATGTCATTGTGGGGTTAGGCGAATCAGAGAAGGATGCAGCACAGATAATTCAAAGAATTGTTGACATAGGTATTTTGCCAGCGCTTTTCGCTTTCACGCCGATCCGTGGCACCGCACTGGAAAATGAGGCGCCTCCTCTTTTGGAGTCTTATAGGCGCGTGCAACTAGCCAGATACCTGATAGTAAAGTGCTTGGTGAAAGTGAGCGAATTATCGTTTGACGAGGAGGGAAAAATCTCAAGTTTCGGCTTAGATTTCGAAACGTTACAGCAGGCTATCGAGTCAGGCGAACCCTTCCGCACTTCCGGCTGCCAAGACTGCAACCGACCCTTCTACAACGAGAAACCAAGCGGACCCCTATACAATCACCCAACAAAACCAAGCACAGAGGAAATAGAAAAAATAAAGAAGCAGTTGGGCTACGACTAAGGTACCAGTTTATCGGCGGCTTCCTGCTTCTTAATTTCTTTAGGTACCTTCGGCTTCTGCCTTGTCACCTGCTCCACCAAACGCCAGAACTCATCCATAGTGAAGCCTTTAAGCAGGTCTTTCATGAGTTTTTTGACTTGGTAATACGTCATCTGCGCTTCGCCTTTGTCTAGGCTTTCCTGTGGACCTTTGATGCGTCTGAAAAGCTCATCCATTTGCCGCGGTGACGCCCTAACGCCTGCTTTCTCAAGTAGCTTTTGAATCAGAGTTTGTCCCGTGTTTCTGCCTATGAAAACTGTTGTTTCTCTGCCGACGATTTCAGGGGGAAAAGGCTCGTATAGCAGTGGTTGAGCCATCATTTCCTCCACGTCCTCTTCGACTTCATGAGTAAAAATGTTCTCTCCGATTATTGGTTTATGGAACTGGATTGGGAGCGCGAACGCTTTTTCTGCAGTTTGAGCGATGCGGTAGACTTTTCCCATATCTATTCCGGTGTCGATGTTGTAAAGCAGCTCAACTGTTGTTACAACCTCTTCGAATGGGGCGATTCCAGCGCGTTCGCCAAAGCCAGCGATGCAGGTGTGCAGGTATGGCACGCCTTCCTCCATTGCCGCCAAAGTGTTCGCCGTTGCTAGCCCGAAGTCGTTGTGGCAGTGAATTGAAAGCGGCACTTTCTTTCTGATGGCATCGGGTAAACCATCTCGAATGTGAGACATCAAATAACGCATTGAAAGCGGTCTTATGAAGCCCACGGAGTCTGCTATTCCAAGCCGTATTGCGCCGGCATTTGCGGCCTCCTCGAAAACCTGCAGGATATCCTCCAGCGTTGTTCGTGTGCCATCCATGAGCACAAAGTTTACGGTTGCCCCATGTTTCTTTGCGTAGTCAATGCTTTCAACAATTCTCTGTAACGCCTGTTCTTTTGTAATCTTTTGTCTTGACTGCAAATTTAAGCCGTTAATGGGGGTTTCAACAGTTATTTCTTTAATGCCGGATTCTAAACAAGCATTTATGCTGTTTTTGGTTGGTTCGGCTGAAGCGGTAAGTTTGGCGTTAGCGAAGCTTTCATTTACGATGCGCTTGACATTTCTTCGCTCGTCTTCAGAGATAGAGGGGAAGCCCACGTTTATTATGGCTACTCCCGATTCATCCATCAATTTGGCAAGCCTAACTTGTTCCACATACGTTAAATAAACCGTTGGCGCCTTGATGCCTTCCCGAAATGTTTCATCCCAAATGAACACGCGGTCAGGAAGTTTAGGCGGCAGATTCTTTCTCAAGCGGTTGTAATTCGCAATTAACCCTTGAGCTTCTAACTTTTTAAATATCGTCTTTCTCATCGAGACTCAATCCAACAATCGGGGACCAGCGATAGGTTAAAGTTACAAATTCCAATATAAAAACTGCATTATTGTTAAGCGCAAACACGGCAGCGCCAATTTTGTATAAACAGAAAAATGCAAAAAAGGAGGCTGGATTAAGTGTTTTGTTGCAAAAGTCTTAAGTGTATAATTACACAAGTGTAAAGCTGCGAGGGGAAATATGAAAATGAGCAGTTTGCAAGCTACCATTGAAAAAATTAAACAATTAGAAACAGAAAAACAAAATCTTTTAGCTGAAATTGGCGAACTAAGAAAGATGGCGGATGCAAAAGCGATGTCCTTAGAGACCGAAGTTGCGGCCCTACGAGAGGAAGCACAAACATTAAAAGTATTAATGACACCCGAACCAACAAACGTAAGCGTCAACCCAATCAAGATCAACTAACAAATAGGTAAATAACTCTATTTTACTCAAGAATTAATGGGGTAACCCCTCTCAGGATTGAGCATTTTAAGCAGGGGCTCTCTTTAGTAGGAAAGAAAGCTAGATTTCAAAATATCAGGCGGGCATTCTTTGGAAGAGAGCGTTTATGGCACAAGTCAACGCGTTGCATGCGGTTTGTCTTGCAGGAATTGATGTATCGTTTTCGAGTTTTTCCAGTTCTTTATGAAGTGCATCGGATTTTTCTGTAAGCTCCTGCTTCTTTGTTTCATAGCTGTCATGAAGCTTCTCCTGATCAGTGGTGAACGTTTGCAAGGTCACTTCTAACTCGGTTTTAGCGGATTTCAGATTCCCCTTTGCCTGCTCAAGCTTGGCGGCAACTCTTTTGCGTTCAAATGGTTTGAAAAAGCTAACTTTGATTTCCTGCTGGCTTTCCACGTCAGCTTCTAACACGCGGATTTTTTCGCTTAAACGTTGCAGTTCAGCGTTTCTTTTGAAGCTTAACTCGCGTGTTTTTTCAGCGTATTGCTTGTCTGCATCCGATAAAAGGTGATTGATGTCTGCTAATTCTTTTGCTTCGCCTGTAAGATTTGATTCTTGGATTCTTTTTTCGGCAAGGGTGCCTTCAACGTCTAAGAATATTTGCGTGCGTTCTTTAATGAATTGCTCGTCTGCTTTTATTGCGGGACTTGATTCGAACGCGTCGATGGAGTGGCGAAGAGTTAAAACCCATTCGTCAAAATATTGGCTGTAGGGTGAAACCGCAAAAATTTGGTTGCCAACCCTGCTTAAGCTTCCAAGGGTTTTCTCAACAACTTCTTTTGCAGAAACCTGAATTTCCTCTTTCGCGTACAGGCCGCCGCCGCTTACACGCTGCTTTTTTTCTTTAGCTTTCTTTTCACGTGTCGATTTCGAGTATTGCCGAGAGTCGCCTCGGCGTGAACCAGTTTGAGGTCTAAAGCTCATAACAATCCCAGTGTACAAAAGAAATATTTAAAGTGTGATACAGTCACAAGCGCAAAGCGACGTTTAGTCTCTGTGAGTTCGTCGAGTGGTTGGTTTTCAGCTGCGGTTGCGTTTTATTTTTTCTTTCGTTGTTTCACCAGGTTTATGGGTTCTTAACACGATAAACGCTCCAAGCACTACGATAATAGCGATAACGACAACTGCAATAACTGCAATCACCGTTGAACTCATACCGCCAGACGTCGAATTGTTGCTTCCAACAGACGAAGAGTCAGACGATGTAGGAGAAGAGCTTGCACCAGAAGTGGATTGGCCAGGGGTGTTAGTAGGGGCTGGGGAGGACCCAGGTGTGGTTGCTGCTGGAGTAACAATAGGAGCGCTGCTCTGCAAAATTGGGCTAAGAGATTCCACCATCAAAGAGTAGCTTGCGATTTTTTCGCTTACAGGCAAACCGGTCTGGTTTATGTCAAAGGCGCCAAGTTTAAACGATGCAGATTTCGAGGGGTCCAAACTCGCGATGGTTAAGGTGTCTGTAGATCCTACAGCTACCACGTTGCCCGTGGAGTTATAGAATGTCGCAAGAACAGTGACGTTTTGGGCCGTTTGGCTGCCTGTGTTCTGAACGGTTCCTGTAACCCAGTAGACACCCATGTCTGCATCGTCGCCGTTTGGGTTAGTGCCAATTGAGCTTGATTTACTTGCAACTTGTACGTCAGAGTAGCTGTAGCTTTGGGTAGCATTAGCTAGGTACACAAAAACGCTGACGTGGTCAACATCCTCTGAGGGCCAGCCATCAGTTGCGGCCTGAGGCGGAGCAAACTCTAAGTAAAAGGGAGCTTTCTGCCCTGGAGCTAGATAAGTTACGGGTGCGATGTCGGTTCCTATTTGGACGCTGTTGTCCTGAAGGTCATTGCCACTTGAATCAAACACTGATCCTGCAACAACAACGGGTGACTCATAGTTTGGACCTGTGTTTTGCACCTCGCCGACAATATCTATGAACCCAGCGTTGTCCAAATAATAGTTGTAACTTACAATCTTGACGTTTTGAGTTTGACATGATGCCTTAGGAATAGAAACTAAACACAATGACATCAGGGTTATTACAATTAAAAGATAAACTATAGGTTGCCTCACTTTGCCCTCTCCAGTACAATCCCCACAAAAATGAGCTGGTAGTATAAAACATTTTTTCTAAATCACACCTAAATCGGGAGAAACAATAGGGCGCAAGATTCGAAAACACTAACTGCAGGTACTGTAAAAGCGGAATTCTTAAAAGCAAAAAGTAACCGTATCCTAATGCAAGGTTAACCGATGGTTGAAAAGTTACATCCCTATGTAGTTTTCTTGCCAACTGAGAAAAAAGATAAGATTCTAAGCGCAATCTTCGGCTCCAAAGCAGGTGTAGACGTTCTCCGGTTCTCGCTAAAACAAGGCATCTCTAAAGACATCTATCAAAAAGACCTTGTTAAAAGCCTAAATTACTCAAACAAAACAATTATTGAAAACCTTAAAACCCTCACTAAACTCGGAGTCTTAAACGAAAGCATGGAAAAAAACGAGAACGAAAACAGAATCATATGGGTAAAAGCATATCAACTAACAAATTTGGGTAAGTGGTTTGCACTTTTGTTAGCGGAAGAAAAAGAGCTGTCAGAGCAGGAAAAAGCAGAAATCCTTGAAAGCCTGTTCCGTACCTATGTAAAGCAGGTTAAGCGTTTAGCTGATGAATTAGGCATTAACAAAAAGATGTTGGAAGAAACTTTCAGAGAAGAAATGAAAGAAATAAAGTAACGTATTTTTAGGTTAGCCTGAGTGTGAGAGAACTCGTTATTTTTGGCGTTTGCTGTGGGCGAAAAGGGTTCCTGCTAAAATGGCCACTGTTGCTCCAGCGGCTGCAGCCCAAAACCAAGATTGTAGCCATAGCGGTTGAGATACAGCGGCTTGGGGAGCTTGGGCTGTGTTGCTTATGCGGACCTCGTCGATGTATCCAGAGTAGTCTGCGCCAAAGTAAAGTTCATTTCCATTCATTATATTGCCCGTTGGGTTCTGTGAGCCGCTGGTAACCATAACTGGCTGCTCAACACCGTTCACATATATGTGCATCCCAGTTGATGTGCTGCGGGTAAAAACTACATGGGTCCAAACGCCAACCTTAACTGGAGCGTTCGTCGTAACAATCTCGTTGTATCCAGAAGTCGTCCAAACGTAGCCGCAAAGCGCCCCGGTGGGACCCGAAGTTGCGTTGCCCGGTGACAAGCCGTTAACTGCAAAACCGTAAATCCGCGAGACATACTCGTTGAGGCTGTCACCTGACATTACAAGAATGTTGTTGTAGGTGGTGTTTTCATAGGAGGACACTTTTATCCAGGCGTCAATGGTTATGTCCCCTGTTACATCTAGACTTGGCGAGGCTAAGGCCATGCCGTAGGGGTAAAATGTAAAGTTTAGAGCTTGCCCGAACTCGCCGGGGACAACATTGGGTAGGTATGGAAGAGGGCTAAACATCAAAGGGTTGTTTCCAGTGGCGTCCGGCGAAGACATGTCAGCGGCTAAAGTGTCCAGGTGCCACAGTGCAACGGTGTTATCTTGGATTGGAGTAGGCTGAATTAAATTTGGGATTGCAGTTGCGCTGGCAACATTGAACGGGGAAGCAAGAGGATAGTTGTCAGTATTGTTTACCCCGATGACGAAGGCTGCATCAACGCTTGTGTTGTTGCTCCAGTAGTTGCCGCCTGACGCGGAGCCGTTATCCCACTTTTCAACGGTTGTAGTTAGGCCTAGGTTGACTTGTTTTGTGTTGTTGACGAAGTCGTTGTGGTAGAATGTGTTGTTTTGGGGTGGGAAGGCAGGTGAGAGGAAGATGCCCCAGCGGTTGTTGGCTATGTAGTTTGCTTCTATTACGCTGTTTGGGCTTTCAAAGTACATGCCCCAGTTGGCGCAGTATGTGATTTTGTTGCCGAAAATCGCCGAGTAGGTTGAGCGTATGCCGATTCCTCGGCTGTTGCCGTTAAGATTGTTGTTTGAGACCACGTTTGAGTAGCCGTCAATGATTATTGCTGTGCTCTTGCAGGCAACAAGATTGTTGTTTGAAATAACGTTACCGCTGCCGCCGTACACCATGATACCGTTGCTTAAGGCGCCGGAGATGTTGTTGTCGGTGATGGTTGTTTGGCTTATGCTGCCAGAGTAGTTTCCCCAGCCGCCACAGTAGATGCCCCGATAAACATTAAGGATTTTGTTATCGGTTACTGTGCAGTTGTTGGCTGCTACAGCGACTCCGCTGGCATAAAGATTGGAAGCAGAATAGTTGGCGCTTTCTATCGTAAATCCTGAAACCAAAACGTTCTCTGCAGTTATATTGAACACGAAGGTGTTGACGGCTCCGCCCTGCCCTACAACTATTGTGTTTGCACTGTCTACCCCCTCAACTAAGAGGGATTTGTCGATGTAGACGTTTTCGTTATAGGTTCCACTTTTCACAAGGATTGTATCGCCAGCAGAGGCGTTGCCGACAGCTGCAGTTATGGATGGGTAGTCGTCTGGTACAACTAACGTTTTAGAAGCTTCGGCAGCTACACCAGAGTCGAATGAAAACACAATGAGTAATTGACAAATGATAAGCAGTAATGCTGCAAAAACCATTGCTTTTCGCCGATTCAAACGCGACATCACTTGTTCCTCGCATATTGCATGTACCCAATCTTGGATTTAACTCTCCTCAAAGAACAACCCGTTCCGCAAGAAGAACAGCAACATACAAATTGGTTTTTCTTGTTTTTTCGTGTTTAAGCTTGTGCCGCCTTTTTTTCATACCCAACGTGTACCGTAAGAATCAGGGGCCTTGCCCAATAAACAGTGACGACGGTTATTTTGTCGTTTTATTAGTTTCTCTCAAAAAGTTGGTTTTATTGGGTTGTGGGGTGTGGAGATAGTTTGAGGGGGAGAAGGGAGAGCGTGCAAAAAATATAAGTCTCCACACCTTTCCACCCAACCCATTGTTTCTGGTTTTGCTTTTTGACCCTCCGTTACTATAGCGCTTTGAACGCTTCGAACCATCTACTGTACGCTGAGAGCATGTCGAGTGACACGCTTGGTTTACGTTCCTCCAGTATCTGGCGGAAGTCAGCCATCGTCAATGATCTTGGCTTTGCTTCTTTATCCATTGCTTTTCCTGACTCAAAGAACTCGCCGATAAGCGATAGCTGCGCTGATTGGCATACATCGCGTATGTCGCTTCCTGAGAAACCTTCAGACAGCCTTGCCAGTTCGGATAGATCCACGTCAGCGTCGATTTGCAGATTGCTTGAGTAAATCTTGAACATGTTCAGTCTTGTGCTATTGTCAGCTAAAGGAACAAGGATTCTTTTCTGGAACCGCCGAATAAACGCCCAGTCGAGGTCCCAAGGCTTGTTGGTTGCGCCAATGACATAAACGTGCAGATTTTTGCCTTTGTCCACTATTCCATCCATTTCTTTGAGAAACTGGTTGCGAACACGGATTTCGCCGCCGACTTCGTTTGTGTGTGCGCCCATCAACGAGTCTAACTCGTCAATGAACACAATGGCTGGTTTGCCCTCAATTGAGCTTTTGCGGGCTGACCCGAACAGTTTAGCTACATTCTGCTCTGCTTCACCCAGCCACTTGGACATTATGGATGCTGCATCTATAGAGTAAAAGTTAGCGTCAATTTCCGTTGCAACCGCTGCTGCCAATAAGGTTTTGCCGCAGCCAGGTGGACCGAAAAGCAGAATGCCTCGTGGCCAACCGAGCGGAAACAAATCAGGCCTCTGTACAGGGTACACAATGGCTTCTTTCACAGCTTTCTTGGCAACATCTAAACCAACTACTTCGTCCCAGTTGACCTTAGGTTTCTCAGTCATAACGAGTTCTTCTCCGGGTTTTGAGACGCCGTTTGATGGACCGTCCATTGTTGAGCTGCCGCCGTTGTTTTCGTTATCGGTTGCTTCCCGCATCTCGGTTGAGGAAACTGCTCCTTGTAACGCTTTGATGCGTTCCTGATAAGCGATTGCTCGCTGCACGTAAACTTTGTTTAATCCGTATTCGGGATAAAGCTGAACAAGTTGCAAGAGGCTTTCGATTGCTTTTTGATAGAGGGTTATAGCTCTTCCTTTTTGCCCTTGCTTATCTAAGCGTACAGCATCAAGAGCATACGCTGTTGCTGATTTTTCAAGTTCATGTGAGGCACTCATTTTTCTCCTTCTCCATTCGCCTAAACAGGCGATTTCATCTCAATTTTTATTTTTCCTTTTGTTCCCAAACTTTCCAAGGCACGCTCAATTTCTTCGTTTGAAGTTTGAAGTTCGCTGGAACAACGACCAAGATCTATTTCACCATTAGTTTTACGAACATAGTCCAAGAGTACTTCTTCCAAGTTTGGATTCTGAACCTTAAGTGAGAACTCTTTGATCTCTTGTTTTTTGTATGTGAACACGGATTTCTCAGGATCAAAGCCTGTTTCCTCCGTGGTTTTGCGCTCAATCACCTGCGAAGATGTTGCAGTAAGGGCTACAAGCTGTCTAATTGGAGTTTTTGCCGCAACTGGCGCCTCAACAGGCGGTTCAGGCAATGATTCATTTAGCTTCTGCCGCATAAATCCAGTGACTTCTGTGAGGATAGCCTCGCCCGCCTCAGTCTTGTTTCCGACCGGAATTATGTTTTCGTCGCTTGTGATTTTGGCGACGCGAAGAGTATCCTGAATTGTTTCGTTAACGTTGCTTAACTCTGAGCTAATGTCAGGCAAAACCTGGAACAGCTCTTGAGAAACGCCTTGAAGCAAACGAAGCGCCGGCTTCAAATCTGCAACTATGTCACCTAGCTCCTTGATGGTTTCAAGACGCATAATTACACGTTCAATCGCTAACTGAACGTTGTAGAGAAACTTTACGAGTTTGCGAACTTCAGCCAGCTCAGTGGCGCAAATGGCGGCTTTTTCACGATTGTTCTTTTTCAAAGCGCCCATACATGACTCAAAAAGAACGCGGTCTCTTTCCTTTAAACGGAAGCTAGCTTGTTCAAGCTTCCACTGTTGAGTTTTAAGAACAGTAATAGATTTTGTAGCGACTTCACGGACAGGGGGTGGAGTTGAGTTGCCGAGAACTCTCAACTTAAGCCCCTCCATTCACGTGAAGCCTCCACATTCTACCGGTTATATGCCGGTTTTGCCCATTTCTTTTACATAAACCACAACTGGTGGTTCAGGAAGCCTTGTAGCTGGGTTTCCAACGACTTGATCCGCGTAGATTTTGGGTTTGGATGCTGATTGCATTTGATCACCCAACAGCACGCCGGAAAGCTTGCTTTTCGTCAGTTCATAGTCAGTCTTCTCTGTGCTTGCCCGTCTAAGCGATTCCTGAAGCAGAACAAAAGCCGACTTATAGCTTTCCTCATCGACCTTGCCTATTTCATGTTCAATTTCAAGGTTAGCTATTGCATAGCTAAGGGAAATTATTTCTTCACGGCAACGCTCCATCTCAATCATTGACTCGTCAACAAGGACTTGGGCTTCCTTCTTGAGTTGGGTTAAAACGCTGCTGAAGGCTCCGTGTAGATCCTGGAAAACCTCTGGATTAATTTTCTTCTTCTCCAAAAGATCCTTTAATGCCTCGTCTTTGCGCCAGATCAGCGGGATGTGGTCGCATAGGGTGCCGGCTTGAGATTTAATTTTCGTCACGAAGGTAACGTCAGCACCGTTGAAACGTACACTTTCCATTGGGTGCTTTGTGAATTGGCCGTCTCCTAATTCGAGGTATACAGCTTCAAATTTTCCGTTAGGGGTTAATGCGAAAGAGGCAATTTTACCAATTACTCTTCCATACTCATTCTTGATTGGTTTGCCAATATAAAGAAAAAGATTGGAGTTGGACATTTTGTTTTCCTCCTATTTAGAATCCTTGTGTTGATTTTTCTGAAGTGGGGGATGCTGGCATTCCGGGTGGCAGATCTGGGAACTTGTCTTTTATCTTCTGTTCTGCGACTGTTGCTGCTTCGGTAAGAATCTTTGCTGCGTCTTCGTTGACTGAATCGAAATTCAAAGTCATTCCGCTTCCTTGGCCTGCTTCAATCATGATTCCGCTAAGCATGTTGCCGATTTCGCCCAGTTCATTTTCTGCTTCGGGAAACACACTAACTAAGCCTGATCTGACTGAACGTAGGACACCGACGGCTGGGCCTAATGTTGATACTACGTCTCCTAGTTCTGATACTGTTCGTAATC
>PLSP01000096.1:0-13980 GCA_003165195.1 Candidatus Bathyarchaeota archaeon
AAGAATACACCAAGTGGTGGGTTTCTTGAAAAGCATCCCCAAACCACCCCCACTGGCTGTCATGGAATTATAATGATCTTCCTTGCCCGCAGTAATAACCGGAAAAACTTTTCCTACCAACGTAAATACATTGTCGCATATCTCTTCCGGAGAAATTTGTTTAAAAAATTGATTAAAATTCATCTCTTTAACATTTACATGAGTTGTTTTGTTCATAACATATTATTGTAGGCTTGCTTTTTAGTATTATCGGAAGGTTGTCAATGTAATGAGAACTTTTTTAGTCCTCAAGTTAAAACAAAATAAACGAAACAGGTTTTTTTGCTATGTTGCTGTTTAACGGTTGATAGCCTCTATAGAAAACATATATGAAAAAAGCTATAAATCTCATTGCCAGCAGTTTTAGAGCAGCATTTATATCGTCTAAATAGCTGAAATCTGCCCAAAATGAGCGCATTTCTGGAGTTTAAGTTGGTCGGGAGAGCAGGATTTGAACCTGCGACGGCTCGGTATCTGTGGCCTAGACAGGCTAGAATGAAGCCCACCGTTGGTAGACCTCTACAGCGTCTCCGTCGACTAAGCTTGTTAGCCGGCTCGAGAGCTCTGCCAGGCTGAGCTACCTCCCGACAAAGACCATAAGGATTGAAACAAAGAATTTATGTTTTGTGGAAGCTGTTTATCAAATAGGGTTATCCTAAAAGTTTTAATGTTGTTGCAAGAATCTTCTATTTGGATTTTGAATAATGAGGTATCTTTATGGGTAAAACCATCGGTATAGTCACTTCAGGTGGGGATGCACCAGGCATGAACGCTGCCATTCGAGCAGTAACAAGAATTGGACATGCTAAAGGTTATCAAGTGTTAGGTTTTATGCGGGGATGGGATGGACTTTTAACTAATACTTATAAAAGGCTAACTCCACGAAGCGTAGGCGGAATTATTCAGCAGGGAGGGACCATTCTTCACACGCTACGATGTCCTTCATTTGAGCAAGAAGGCGGCACCGAGAAAGGCGCAGAAACCCTCTCGATAAACGATATTGACGGTTTAGTCGTCATTGGAGGCGACGGCTCATTTAGAGGCGCCTTAGCACTTAGCCAACAAACCGACGCCTCAATAATCGGAGTTCCCGCCACCATAGACAACGACGTTTACGGTACCGACGAAACAGTCGGATTTGACACGGCAGTCAACACGGCGGTTGGCGCTATAGATAAAATCCGAGACACAGCCATATCGCATGAACGGATATTTATTGTTGAAGTGATGGGACGCAAAAGAGGCTTTCTTGCACTTGAAGTAGGATTATGCACAGGCGCAGAAGTAATTCTGATTCCGGAAAACATCTGCACCTTACATGATGTAGCAAGGATAATGGATGAGAACTCCAAAAAAGGCAAACGAGCAGGCATAATAGTTGCCGCCGAAGGCATAGGCAGCACAAGCCAACTTGCAGCTGACATACAGAGTCAAACAGAATCAGAAGTTAGACTTTCAATTCTCGGTTATGCGCAGCGTGGAGGCAGCCCGACAGCCCGAAGCCGACTACTTGCTAGTTTGTTTGCGGAGAAAGCAGTGGATTTAATTTGCCAAGGCATGAGCAACAAAGCGGTTGGACTTCAGAACGGAACAATTGCTGAAGTCGACCTTGAGATGGCTGCTAAAAATAAGAAGCCAATTGATTTGAGACTACTTAAGACCGCGGAGATGCTTTCAACATAAAACCCACGTTTAAAGCAGTGACTCGTAGATTTTGCTTGTTTCTTCTGCGACTTTGTGCCAAGTAAAGTATTCCAACACTCGTCGTCTGCCGTTTTCTCCCCAGTTGCGGGCTTTCTCTGGGTCCGCTAAAGTCGCTTTTATTCCCCAAGCAATGTCGGCGGGGTCTTCAGCGTTAATGTGAACGCCACATTGGTCTGGGCCGCCGTTGACGACCTGTTCTTTGAAGCCGACTACACCTTTGGCGCCAACTACCACCGGTTTCTCCATAGCCATCGCCTCTAAACTAACGATCCCGAATGGCTCATAAGTAGATGGAAAAACACACACATCCGCCGCTGCGTAATGTAAAATGCGTTCGCGTTCGGTTACAAAGTCGAAGCGGTAAACAATCTTATCTTTTATTTTTAAGCGTTCAGCGGTTTCCACAATGTCGCCTTGCTCTTCGCCTTTTCCTAAAATAACCAATTTGGTGTTAGGGAACTCTTTGAGCACTAAAGGCATTGCCTGCAAAAGATTTCTCACGCCCTTTACCCAGGTAAGTCTACCCACGAAAAGCAGCATGTTCCAGTCGCTGGGAACACCGTACAATTTTCTGATTCCAGCTACCTCCTCTTTTGAAACCTTAACCGGATTGTACATATCTGGGTCTACCCCGTTCCATACTACGCTGATCTTCGATGATTGCCACCCATGTTTAATGAGGTCTTCCTGCATGGCGTAGCTTACCGTTATTATTTTATCAGCGTTCTGACCCATTGCCCGTTCCAGATGGGAAACAACTTCACTTCCTGGGCCACCGCTTCTTCCCCACTCAGTACTATGAACATGGAAAACAACTGGAATTTTGGTTTCGTTCTTTACGACTAAGCCTGCAATGCTTCCCAGCCAATCGTGAACGCAGACAACATCAAAATTGTATTTTTCTTTCTTTATCAAACCGTTAATGAATTTTGTTGAGCTAAGGATGTTGTAAATAAAGATGTCGTTGAAAAGCTTGATGTTGGTGCCCCATTTTTTGAGGTCATCCGCCACAAAGAAGGGCCAAACGTTGCTTGCATCAGCAATCAGTGGTCTATGCACTTCCACACCTCGCAAGATTTCTCTTGTCTTTAAAGTATTGTCGTTTAAGGTAAAGACTGAGATGTCGTGTCCGATGTCGACATATCCGTGGGTAATGTTTTCGGCGTACGTACCCAAGCCGCCAACTAATGCAGGTGGATATTCGTAAACAAAGAAGCCTATTCGCAAAAGAGTCACCAGAATCCTGCTGAAAATGTGGCTAACAGTCTATTTATACTTTGAAAAACTTTTTAGTTTAAGACCTTTCACATAACTGACCTCGTTCTTTTGCTGGTGGGGGTTGTTCTTGTAGGAGTTTTGTATGTGTCTGCTCCGGATCTTTGGTTTAATCTCTGCGTTCTCAGCCAAAAATTAGGTTGGAGCAAAAAAAATGTTCAGCATATTTCTTGCAACGTCGACGGACCACTCAATCCTTTCAGCAACATTTTGAATCAGCAGTTTCCAATTATATTTGTCCTCCAACCGTTATTCCGCATGTTTCCACCGCAGTTTTTCCCTCTAAAAATATGCATACGTGAAGCACTTTTGGTTTAGTTACTATACTCTTAAGAATCCGTTGGGAGTGGGGGAGACAGAACAGCTTGGCCCCGGAAATTTAGGAGAAAGGGGAAATGCAAACCCCGGAAGTAAATGTATGGGTCAAGCTGTTCTGGACGGCTGCACTTTTCAACCGCCAATATTGGAAATGCCGTTTCTACTCGATAATTGTGTGTATGTCTCAATAACAATGCACAGTAACAACAAGAAAAATACGAATAAAGCCAACTAATTTCAAATACCGTCATAGCATTCAGTTAAAGCAAAGTGGGAAGCGAAAAGGATGAAGTCAGCTTTGATAATTTATTGGTCTAACACAGGAAACACCGAGAAAGTTGCCTTGGCAATAAGAGAAGGTTTAGAGAGTGAGGGTTTGAAGGTTGATTTGAAGAAACCACAAGAGACCACTGATACAGACTTTTATCTTTATGATTTGGTTTGTGTTGGCTCCCCGTCGATTGAGTGGCAGCCCGCTAAACCCATTCACGACCTGCTCAAAGCCAAACTGAATCTTTATCGAAGCCAAGGAAAAATCGTTCCTTGTGCTCCAAAAGTATTGGGTAAAAACGCGCTTCTCTTCTGCACTTACTCTGGACCTCATACTGGAATGGATGAAGCGACGCCTGCGGGAAAAACTATGCGGCAGTATTTTGAGCATTTCGGCTTCAAAATAGTCGGCGAATGGTATGTGTTAAGTGAGTTCCATGAACGGGAAGATCTCAGCACACTAGGCAGGATGGGTGACATTAGGGGGAAACCGACGGCTGAGGATTTGGCGAAAATCAAAAAAGACGCCAAGCACATAGCAGTGAGTCTAACGGAAGAGTGAGTAAAATGAAAAGTGTCAGTTTGCCCGATAGAGTCTGCGACGATTTAGCTAAAGTCGCTGAAGAGCTAACTTTGATGGCGAAAAAACCTATCTCACAGTCCATGGCAGTAGACTTGCTAATTGAGGTTTACCACGCGCACCTAAGCAACCGCTGTGCACTCGATCTCTTTAGCCAACAACTTCAACGCGCTGATATCATGCCACCCAACGAGTTCGATGCCTACTGGGATGGACCGAACGAACCCATGCCGAGCAAGGCTAAAAAAGGGAAGGCAAGCGCTAAGCGTTAACTGGGTCTTGCAGCGCAAAGTCAAAAAGCAACCCTCTCAATCAATAGTTTTTGTGGCTTGTTATGAAGGTTAAGTCCTTAAAGGCAAAGTTTGGCTGGATTGAGATTAACGGCGATTTATACAAAAAAGACATAATAATCCATTTTGACGGCAAAATTACTAAACGAGAAAAAAAGTTGTCCAAGGATTTGAAGGAGACTTATGGTCATACGCCGCTCTCTGAGCGAGAACTTGATTTCTTGAGTCAGGAAAAGTTTGACGCGCTATACGTTGGAACAGGACACGAAAATGCCCTGCCCATAACGTCCGAAGCCCTCAAAATCCTCAAAAAATACAGTGCCATCATCTCATCCACACAAGAAATAATAAGCAAAATCGAGCAGGAACAAAACCCGTTCGTCGCCATAATTCACGTAACCTGCTGATTAAGCGCTACCACATGTTTTTTCAGCGTTTCAGGCAATGCATCTCGGTTAGCAAAGGTAACTGTGAAGATTTCTGCATCTACACTCTGTTTCGCTTGCGTTACCATTGGGTCTTTGGCTTTTGCATGGACCACAGCCAATACTGGCTTTCCGCTCTCGAAGGCCTGTTTCACAGCTTCCTTAAACTTCGATGAATATAGCTCCATAGGACCAATCTCGTCGATGGCGACAACACCGCATTTTTCAATGGCTTCTATAATTGCTTGTGCGCCTACGTTGTCGAGGTCAGCCAAATTAACACGGTACCTGCCGACCATTGGACCCCCTTCACCATTAACATGAGACAGCCAACCACGTTTGCCTCTAGTTAAATCCAAGATTTCAAAACCCACACGCACATTGCCCTCTCGCACTTCACGACTTATCATGCCACCTACAGAAATGCTCGCCGCCCGCAAAGACTCAACCGCTCTCTCAAGCACCGTCGTTTTCCCAACACCCGGTGCCCCCGTCAAAAGCAAAACACGCTTCAGCAACTAAACCACCTCAGCCTAACCAGAAGTCTAATATTCCCATAAAATTCTTTTCATAACCAAAACCGCTAGAGACCACAGCAACATGGTTAACAAAGGGTACACACCTGATTTTCCAAGCGAGATAGTCAGGGAAGGTAAAGTGCAAGTGTTAGTGCCAAAGCTTTCAGCCTACGGCGTTGTTCCCCAAGACTATGCGCCTTCCCGTGCGCCTGTCTTTTATAACCCCGTCATGGAGTTCAACCGCGACTTGACAGTGCTCGCTTTTCAAGCCTTCCAGAGGACAGCAAATAAGGAAATCAGCATTTGCGATCCATTTACCAGCCAGGGAATTCGGGGCATCCGCTTCGCTACCGAAATCAAAGGTGTCAACAGGGTTCTGATTGGCGATATTAACATGCGAGCGTATCGGCTGGCAAAATATAACGTCTCGCTTAACAGTCTTGAGAACACTGTTTTGGTAAAGCATCGGGACGCAAACTGCCTTTTAACCTGCAACAGCGCACCCAAAAAACGCTTCGACATAGTCGACATAGACCCGTTTGGCACACCAGCGCCCCATTTAGACTCAGCGCTCCAAGCCATACGCAACAATGGCTTGCTTGCATCGACAGCCACTGATTTGGCGCCTCTCTGCGGTGTCCACGCGAAAGCCTGCCTGAGAAAATACGGCGGCAAACCACTGCGAACCGAGTACTGCCACGAACTCGCCATACGACTCTTGGCAGGCTGCACTGCAACGGTTGCAGCCAAACATGACATCGGCATCCACATCCTCTTCAGTCACAGCAGCGAACACTACATCCGACTCTACACCCAAATCAGCTATGGCGCTGGCAAAGCAGATGAAAGCATCAAAAACCTCGGCTACGTCTTGCACTGCTTCAACTGCCTCCACCGAGAAACCGCCCTTCGAATCTTCGACAGTCTGCAATGTCCCGAATGCGGATCCAAAATGGATTGGGCAGGCCCACTGTGGACTGGCAATCTCTGGAACCTCGACTTCGTTGAGCAGATGATAAAAGAAAACAGAACAGTGGCTTTCAAAAACAGCGCCCGCATCACAAAACTCCTCACGTTAATCAAAGACGAGACCCAGCTGCCCGCTACCTACTACATAGTTGATAAGTTGAGCGGAAAACTGGGGTTGCCATCAGTCTCCATTCAAGCCTACATAAAAAATCTACTCAGCGGTGGATTCCAAGCGGCGCTCACCCATTTCAACCCCAGAGGAATAAGAACCAACGCCTCAGCTATGGATATGAAAAATAACCTGCAGAAAACCGTTCAACCGCCCAGCTAAAATTCTAAGCTTAAAAATGTTAACTTAAACGGATTATGTGCGTGAAACTGTTTAATTGTTAGGCGTTTAATCCAAATGATGATAAATTACCAAAAAAAGTTTAAGAGTAAAGATACCAGTCCTAAATTAACAAAGTGACTTACAATGAACGACAAAATCACGGTTATCGGCAGCGGCATGATGGGCGGCGCAGTCATCAAAAGCCTTGCCAAGGGTGGCTATGGCGGCAAAATGACGGCAGTCGACATCGTCCTAGAGCGTCTAAAAGAGTTTGAACCTCTCGGCGTCAAAACATCCACCGACAACAAAAAAGCAGCTTCTGACGCGGACATCGTCTTCATCATCGTAAAACCTGGCGACGTTGCCAAGGTGCTGGCAGAAATCAAAGAGGAAATAAAAGGCAAACTCCTCATATCCGTCGCAGCGACTGCCCCCTTATCTTTCCTCAAAAAACACGCGGCTGATGCAAAAATCGTCCGCATCATGCCTAACCTCGGCGCCTTGGTCCAGGCAGCTTACACGGCTTACTGCTGCGAATCAAACGTCTCAGTGCAAGAGAAAGAAAAAGTCAAAACGCTGCTAAACACTATGGGCATCTGCGAGGAAATTGATGAGAAATACATGGATGCAATTACGGCAGTAAGCGGCAGCGGACCAGGCTACCTTTCAATAATCATTGAAGCGATGACTTATGCAGGTCTCAAAGTGGGGCTGCCCCGAAACATCGCACTAAACTGCGCGGCGCAAACATTCATGGGCACTGGCAAACTTATCGTTGACTTGCATGAGGACCCAGCTAAAATCAAAGACATGACCACCACGCCAGGCGGAACCACAATCGAAGCCATCTACCAAATAGAGCAAAGCCAAATCCGCCCAGCCATGATACGCGCAATCGAAGAAGCCACTAAAAAAAGCCAAGCCATTCGCGAAAAACTCAAACTCGAATAGATAGCAATGTACCAAGCTGTCATCTGTGACTGGGACGGCACACTGGCCGACACCCGTCGCGTAATAGTCCTATCTTTTCAGAAGGCGCTAGCTGAAAGTGGTCTCAAAGTCACCGACGAATATATTGAGAGGCGAATCGGAATAGGCGCGGCAGAAACTTTCCGAGACATTCTGCGATCTACCAGAGGCAAGATTGATGAGGACTTGGTTAAACAACTTGTAGAACGAAAAAGCCAAGCTGAAATTGAGTTGACTGACCAAGTCCTATTGTTTCCTGGCGCCAAAGAGCTGTTAAGCATGTTGCATGGCAAAATCAAGGTAGGATTAGCCTCGATGAACAACCGTTCGGTAATCGTGCATCTGGTTGAGGCTTTCAGTTTGAAAGGGTATTTTGAGGTTGTGCTTACTGGCGACTCGGTAACTCAGTCCAAGCCTAATCCAGAAATTTTTCTCAAATGCGCCGCTCAACTTAAAGTCAACCCCAAGAGTTGCGTTGTTTTGGAGGATTCGATTTTCGGCGTGCAAGCTGCCAAGGCGGCGGGAATGGGCTGCGTGGCGGTTACAACGGGTGTCTACATGCGAGAGGAGCTTTTACAGGAGAATCCAGATTTAATAGTTGCCTCGTTGGAGGACAAAAGGATTCTGCCCTTTATTTTGCATTAATTGCTTGTAGTAGTGCTATAACAATCACATAGCCTTAAACGTTTTTGAATTTAAGTAGTATTTATTCTTATATCTGTTGGAAAGGAATCTTTTTGAAGAGTTCTGTTGCAAACAAAAAAGATAAGGCACCTTTGTTTCAGGTGCTATTAATAAAAAACGACCCAAACGAAGACGTAGAAGTTCATGAGGCAGACGAAGTCAACTTTCTACAAGTAAAACAGCACCTCCAAAACGGTGGGTCAGTTTTCATAACTAGCAAAGAAAGCCAGAAGCAACCTATCCCCAAAACCAAAGGCCAACTTAATTACACCAAATCAAGGCGCAACCTCGGCTTCGCCCTCCAACAGTGCTTAAGAAGCTCATAGATGTGTGACGTGCATCCATAAGATTCCCTTTACCCCTCTCTCTTCCTTATTGTTTTTGGGTGCACGCCACTACCCAATAACCATTTTCTTTTTTCAGTCTTTCTAACTTTTAGCAAAACTGCTATCTCGCAATTAACCAGAAGGCTAAATTTACACTTAGGGGTTTGTATTTTGTTCCCCAAGGACGTATCTGTCAGTGTCATTTGTTATTTTTCTTTTTGATAGTTGAAAGCGCAACGATTGCAAGAACTAATATGAAATATAGAATTCCGAATATAGTTATGGGTATCTTGAAGATGGGTTCTCCTGTGAGCACTTTTGTTGACGGTATGACCCAGTAGTAGGCTGCTGAGAGAACTGCGTAGAAGGCGATGCCTAAGCCCTCAGTGATGTACAGCATTATGTTTAACTGTTTTTTGGTTAAAATATTATCAGATTTTTCAAGAGAGTTGGGCGTTGCCTGAGAGTTGTTGTTTGTGTAAAAAAGCAGAGGCAAGCCGACGAAAGGCAAAGTTAGTCCCCAGAGGTCCAAGTAACCGTGCCCTAGGAACCATGAATACCATTCGCCCCATCCCCCGACTGCTCCAAATAAGTAATAGAGTAATAGAGTGAAGATGAGGTACATGCCTGTGCCGACAAGAATGAGTCCGATTTTTTGAAAGTCAAATTTGTTTAAGCTTTCTTTTCCGATTGTCTTCTTTGTGAAATATGCTGTGTACAATGAGAGTAGCAATAAACCAATTGTGGTGAGAATGAAGCTTAGCATGTTTAGTGGGTAATCTATTAAGTAGCTTGCTCCTTTTGCCAAGGCTGCAGCTATCCAGTTTCCTGCATTGTTTATCCAGAATGCGAAAAGGTATACTGTTCCAGCGATGAGTCCCCATTTTATTGTTTCTTTTGCTGGCTTGTTGGGGTTTAAGGTAAGCAGCAACTTAGCTAAGACGATCGGTATCGCTATTCCATCTACTAAACAAGGTATTGTAATTTGAAGGAATCTTTGAATACCAAAGTGGAAGCCTCCTGGAATGCCTTCAACATAGACAGCTGGCAGGAAGCCTAAGACAAAATATATACCTTCCAAGAACAAGATCGCACGTACAGACATTGTTGTTTCGGGTTTAGAAAGGTCCTTTTTGACTACATAAAAAAGAATTGTTAAAACGGCTATGGCGCTTGCGGCAACAGCGAACCCTATCCCAAACGTTGCGGCAATGTCCTCTTTGACAAGAGGTAATGTTGTGTGACGATTATAGATACCTAAAATGTCGTCATACATGACATAAACAAACCATGATGTTGCCACCAAGAGAAGCCCTATTTTAAAGGGCTGCCAGTCAAACTTGCCGTTTTCCAAATCCTTTACTCCAAACAATTATTAGTCTAATTTGTTTTTATGTTTTTCCATAATCAATCGCGGCAAAATGGTTTTATTATCCTGCCTTCGTCCCTCTCTTCCGCGTCATCAACGTCTAACCACCTCAACTAAAGGCAAATGAAAAAAAGATGACCTGAGGTTTTTTGACTCTTTTGAGATGTAATCGCCCAGGAAGTGGAGTTTCAAACCTGCAATGTACGAACACAAATTCTCGTGTAAAGTCTTATCTGAGAAAGGGCACTACGCTTTATTGCCGAAATTTGTAAGCTTCTGCTTCATCTTTTGTATGCTCGCCTGTGTTGTCGATTTCTCGAAAACCTGCACAAACGCTTGCATAAGTGCATAAAACGCAAAATCTGTTGGGTCGCCCTCTTTTGGTATATGCCTATCAAAGGTTGACAAAATTGCGTTCACTTCGCTTTGAATTTCAGCAAATATTCCAACAGCCGCTTGAATATCTGGGTCATGCAAGTTAGGCTCAAAGAACTGTTGAGGCACATCATACCTTAATGCAGTTGCGCGGTAAAGTTTCTTCTCCAAATTTCCCACTTTTTCTGTCCCTGATACTTCTATTAACGTAGCTTTCATTAACCGCTGGATTCTTCTCCAAACCTTAAGAGCTGGAACATTTAGCTCTTTAGACAACCCAGAAATTGAACGCGGTGCTGACACCAGTTTCTGCAATATTATTTGGTTTAGTGCATCTGACACTAAAACTATCCCTTTAGCATCAAGAACCTTGACCATCTTCATGGCATGAAAACGTGTTCAGCCACCTTAAATAGATTGCCGTAGACTATAGCTCTTAAGAGTCCTCACGGGAGACCTCAAAATGAACCATGGCGATGTACTCGTCAGTTTGCGAAATGTAACAAAAACCTACGGAAACTTTCGTGCAATAGACAATATTTCTCTCGAAATTAAACGAGGCGAAATCTTCGGGTATATCGGACCTAACGGCGCTGGAAAAACAACAACAATGAAGATTCTAGTCGGCTTAATCAGCGATTTTCAAGGTGAAGTTACCATCGGCAGTTACCAAGTACCGCAACAGAAAGAAAAAGTCTACAAGCTACTCGGCTACTTGCCGCAGAATGTTGCATTTCAAGAATGGAGAACCGTAAACAACGCATTGAAAACCCTCGGCAAACTTTCTGACCTCAGCAATAATCAAGTTGAAGAACGAATCCCCGAAGTTCTAGACCTCATAGGTTTAAGCGAATTTGGTGACAAAAAAATCGCCCAATTATCGGGAGGAATGACGCAGAAAGTCGGTTTAGCCCAAGCACTTCTCCACGATCCAAAACTATTGATATTAGATGAACCCTTAGGTGGTCTTGATCCCATAAGCCGTTATCAATTCAAAGAAATAGTCAAAAAACTCTCAACCAAAGGAACAACTGTTCTTTTTTCATCACATATCCTCAGTGACGTCCAAGATGTAGCTGATTCAATTGGAATACTTAGTGGCGGAAGAATTATGGAAATAGGTTCTCTCGAAGAGCTGAAACGGCATTTCTCACCAAACAATGTTGTCGAAGTTATACTTTCATCTCCTAGTAATAAATGGCAACAACTTGCGGAAATAGAAGGCGTCAAAACCATCCAACAACCTACGCAAGTCAGAATTCTCGTGATGCTTCAGCCAGAAACCGATTCAGACAAAGCAATTAACCGCATCCTTAAAGCCATAGTAGAATTGGAAATTCAAATTCGAAGCATCTCATTGCTTGAGGCTTCACTAGATGAGATTTACCTCAATTACGTTAAGGGGGATAAGAATTAATGAAGTTAGCAATCCTTTTTTTGGATGAATTGCGAGGTTTCTACAAATCTAAAGTGATGATTTTTCTGTGGGTAGGCTTGCCCATTTTAGCAATTATTTTCCGGTTTATTCAGGAATATAGCACGGGTCAAGCAATCCCTTTTACGGTGATATCATCATTGGTTGTTTCCAGCTTAGCTGGAACTCTTGCTGCCGTAATGCTTTCAGTTTCAATAATTAGCGAGAAGAACCGCCATGTTTACGAGTTGTTTCTTATTAGGCCCGTCAAGAGATCCAATATTGTCTTAGGAAAATTTCTTTCAGTTTATGCTTGTGTAGCAATCGCAAGTGTCATAGCTATCTTTGTAGGAGTAGCCACAGACTGGATAACAACAGGTATGCTTGTTACAACAGTAGTTAATGGTATGGGACAATCTCTAGCGATAATTCTTTCAGTGATTGCCGTCGCGTGTTCGGTAGGAATTCTTATCGGTGTTTTCTCGCCCTCAGTTCTCGTAGGAGTCATACTGGTTATTTATGGTGGAAATCAACTTTCAATCATCCCCGTAATTCCTTCATTATTGAACACTTCATATGCAACGGCGTACACAATTGCCTTAGCGTCAGTGGTTACAGTTGCAATGCTCGTGGTGGCAACTAAATTGTTCGAAAGAAAACAATTCTAACATTCATTTATTATTGGAGAAAAATGAATGATAAACGTACATACCGTAGATAAAGAAGTATCTTGGAAAGTCTTTGATGTCCCCGTTTATGGAACAGTTACCGCTCCAATGGACAAAGAAGTTTACTCGGCAATTATTTTTGTCGCTGGGAGTGGACCAACCGACCGAAACTGGTGCTCGCCTCTTTTGCCTGGAACAAATGGCAGTGGCAAATTGTTGGCTGAAACACTCGCAAGACAAGGATTCCTGACTTTACGTTATGACAAACTTGCATCTGGACCGCATGTTAGAGAAAACATACCCAAACTAATAGGCAAGATAAGCATGCAAAGCCACGTAGAAGAACTCGCAGGTGCAGTAGAAACAGCAATGGCTGAAAAAAACGTTAACGTAGACAATCTTTTTGTGCTTTCTAACAGTGAAGGCGCAATCCACGCTGTGAACTATCACTTACAGAAAAAAAGTAGCCGCTTCAAAGGGTTAGTGCTAACGGGAGCGCCAGGAAGAACTATTGGCGAGTTAGGTCGTAGCCAAATCTTCGACCAAATAAAGCATTTACCTAACGCAGAATCCATCATGAAGCCTTATGACAACGCTATCGCCGATTTCTTAGCTAATAAACCGATTGCGCTGGATCTGTCCCTTCCCGAAAGGATAAGATTGCTGCTTCAAAGTTTGGAAAACCCAGCCAATTTGCCATTTAGCAGAGAATTATGGACTTACAGTCTTCCAGAGCAGTTTGCTAAAATTAACGAGCCCACACTTGTGGTAATCGGCAAGAAAGATATTCAAGTTGACTGGAAGACAGATGGGAAGGCATTGGAGAACGCTGCTGTCGGAAAAAGTGATGTGAAATTTGTTTATCCAGAAGACTCTAATCATTTACTGAAACATGAAAAGATCCCCCGGGAAGCACTCAGTGCTCATTACGTGTCCTTACATTATAACGCATCGGATGCAGAAATTGACAGAGAAGCCGTGGAAACCATTTTCGATTGGCTAAAGAAGCAAGCTCAATGATAACCAGATCACCCAAAGTTGGCACTCCTTCAAAACTGGACAAACCAAACGAGGAAGCTTAAGCGATGCCTGCGATTAACAATCTTTTTTGGGTTTGTTCTTCGGTTCATATCGAATTAAGACTGCTACCAATCGTTAACCTCATTTCCACTTAGTGAGTATCTCCTCTCGTCTGAAAGTGGCTTTGCTTCNNGATGATAACTACAATCAAAGCGAAGATCAAAAGGTTAACAATACTGAACTCAAATAGTCCTTCTGTTCCTGCAAAGAAGACCGCGACAAACGGTATAAACATGAGACCTGCGATCTGGTTTGCACCCCGAACGTCACTCACACGAGAGGATGCGATTACTGCGACTTCAATACTCAGAATTGCAGCAAGAGGAGCAAGCAACAGCAGCATAACGCCAGCGTTCCAGTTGGGAAAATAATAGTA
>PLSP01000096.1:14026-31046 GCA_003165195.1 Candidatus Bathyarchaeota archaeon
TCTTCTCAACTTTTTCACCCACTATACTGTACGCTGCAATCGTACTAGGCAGAACAGTTGCTAAAATAACGAAGAGGTAAATGATTGATTCGGCTCCTACTGATATTGTGGTGGGGATTCCATTAGCTATCTGGCTCTTGATGACGAATGAGAAAACAATTGAGATGAGAAGAGGAAGCCCAATAGTGTAAAAGATGATGCTTCTTTTTCTGCTGATTACCTTCAATTCCTTGCGTGCTATCTTCCAAGGCATCCACGCAGTCATTGTGCATTCTCCCTCACTAGTTTCAGGTAAGCGTCTTCCAGCGAACTGCCGAGCACCGTAACTGTCTCAATGCGTCCTCCTGCTGCCACGATCGCATTTACCATGTCAGGGTTCTCCTCTTCGGAGTTCTCGACATCCACTGTCAACTTGTTTCCTTCCCTGACAAGGTTCTCTACGTGCAGGTGCTTCAGCGAACTTAAGATCGCTTCGGTAACCTGTCTTAGCTGGATCACAGTCTTTCTTCCACGGATCGAGCGTTCAAGTTCCTCGGGCGTACCCACTGCCATCAACCTCGTATTCAAGATGGCAATCCTGTCACAGACCCTCTGCGCCTCATCTAGATTATGTGTATTTATGAATATGGTCTTCTTTTCCTTCTTCAAATCGAGAATGAATTCCCTCACGGTCTTAGCAGCCTCAGGATCCAGATTCGCAGTTGGTTCATCCATAAAAAGTACCTCGGGATTGTGCACAAGCGCCCTTGCAATGGCGAGCTTTTGCTTCATCCCTTTAGAGAATCCCCCTGCCAAAGCATCTCTTTTCGCCCAAAGTCCAAGCAACTTAAGAAAATACTCATTGCTCTCTTTACGCTGGGAGTCAGTGCGCCTATATAACGTCCCATAATAATCCAAGTTCTCATACGCAGTGAGGGACTCGTAGAGCCCCACATTGTCAGGTACAAGTCCGATGATCTTTCTGATCTTTAGAGCATTTTCTTGGCTGCCTACTTCATAATCTCCAATCTTAGCTTTGCCACTTGTCTTTGTTATCAGGCAACAAAGCATTCTGACTGTCGTGGTCTTTCCGGCTCCGTTAGGTCCAAGGAAACCGAAGACTTCGCCCTTGTCCACGCGAAGGGTTAGATTGTCCACCGCAGTCAAATCACCAAATTTTCTTGTAAGATTCTCAGTTTCTATCATATCATGCAGCCACGACTAAGTCTTGATCTTGTCTTAGTATTTAGAAAATGTTTGTTTTATATAAGGAGAGGCGCTTGTTCAATTTTTGAGCTATAGTTTGAATGCTAGAGCATGCTGCTAAGCAATTGTGCGCAGCGGCTTCCTAAGGATTTCCGCGCTCATTTGCAGGAAAGGAATCATTGATTTGACAGCGCTTGTTGGCTAATCAACCTAACGCTTATTAATTTCCTTTAGCATAAATCTATATGGTGCTTTTGTTTTGAACAAGTTATATGTAGTAGTTTTGTTGGTAATTTTTCTTTCAAGCTTAGTCTTAATTCCATTATCGAATGCTCAGAGCGTGAATGCCACTGTGATCGTAGGAGATTCGCCCACTGGCGTTGCCTATGACTCCGGCAAGGGTGAGGTTTTCGTGACCAATTATGCTGATAACACTGTTTCCGTTATCTCAGATAACAGCAACAAAGTTGTAGCCACCGTTACTGTGGGACTTGAACCAGACCGCTTAGCATACGATTCTGGCAAGGGTGAGGTTTTCGTTGGCAATCTAGCTGCAAACTCAATCTCAGTCATCTCTGATGCAACCAATAAAGTGGTCGCTACATTGACTGTTGGAGGTGGCCCTCTGGGGTTAGCCTATGATTCTGGTAAGGGCGAAGTATTCGTTTCAGATCCAGGCACCGACACCGTCTCGGTGATATCCGACAGCAGCAACACCATAATTGCTTCTATTCCTGTAAACAATGCACACGGTTTGGTCTATGATGCTGGCAAAGGCGAAATCTTTGTTTCTGATTACACGCAAACAGTCTACGTAATATCAGACAGCAACAACCAAGTTATCGCAAACGTCACTGCAGGAAATGAACCCAACCGATTAGCCTACGATTCCGGCAAAGGTGAAATCTTTGTCACAAACGAACTCGACAACTCAGTCTCAGTCATTTCAGACACAACTAATGATGTAGTCGCGACTGTAACTGTCGATAGTAGCCCCGTGGGCATAGCGTACAACTCTGCTAAAAGCGAAGTCTTCGTTAACAACCAAGACTCCAACACAGTCTCAGTTATCTCTGATGCAACTAATACAGTGGTCGCGACAGTAGTAACAGGAAGTCACCCTATAGATGCAGACTATGACACAGCGAAGGGCGAAGTCTTTGTGGCTAACGGTGATTCAAAAAGTGTTTCTATCATATCTAGCGGGTCTACTCCTGCTTCTACGCCTACAGTCCCAGAAACGACCCCGTTGTTCGCTATCGCTGTCTTAATTGTAGCAACATGCTTGATAACAATGGTTATAAAAAAGAAAACACAACAAACCAAATCTTTTTTTCACCCTATACGATCGACGAACGAGAAGCCAAGTGCGAGCGGCAGACGCGCGGGGAACAATTTTTTTCCTTAGAAATCCGTTGCAGACAGCTTAACTGCAAAAATTAAGCCTAAATCAAGGGCCTGATTTTCTTAAAATGGCCGTTTACTAGCAATTCTTATAAACAAACCCAAACAAAGGGTTATTCCCGAGGTTGAACTCGTGCCTGCTAAGAAACCAGCAAAGAAAGAAACTAAACCAGCACAGAAGAAAAAATAAAATTTGAAGTTCAGCATCGGAAACCCGATGTACCCACTTTTTTGTTTTTTAACTTGTACGGTACTTCTTAAAAATTAAAGTTTGCGAACTTAGACGCCACTTTCCGGCTCTAAAATCTGCCCAAAACGCCACCTACCCAACTCTTTTCAATTCAGCTATTCACTATTAAAAATGCATTGAAAATGGAGTAATTAAATAAACAAAGGATTTAGTTGCTTATTGTTTTTCTCTCAAAGTTTGAGGAATATAAGCGCAGCGCGGGTCCGACTCAAAGATGTCTCCTGTGTAGTAGAGAGCTGCTGATCGGCAGCCACCACAGAGTTCTCGGTATTCGCACACGCCGCATTTGCCTTTGAGGTTGCTTTTGTCTTTGACTTTGGCGAAGAACTCGCCGCTTTGCATTTCGTCCCAGATCTGAGCCAGTTTTTTGTCTTTAACGTTCCCGAGGCGATAAGCGTCATTGTAGCTGCAGGGGATAGCATCGCCGTTTTCCGCAACACTGAAGAACTTGCCAAAAAAGCATCTACCTAAAAAGAAGTTGTTGTACCACCCGTCGAAATCTTGCATGCCTCGCTGCTTGGCAACGCGGGCGTAGAAGGGAATGTAGACGTTGACGGCTGGTTTGCCATTGTATTCGGCGGCTAGGTCAAAGAGTTTGTTGCATACCCACTCATACTGCTGAGGTGTCGGGTCGGCTTTGAGGCATTCTTTTGCGCTGCTGTAGGGTATCATTCCGTGGAAAACTACCCACCGCGCCTCATAGCTGCGGGCCAAATCAAGCACATGCCGCATATCAGTTTCATTAACGTTGGTTACGCCGTTGTCTGCATTGGCAAACGTGTAGACTATGACGTTTAGCAGTTTCTCTTTTGAAAATAGATCTATTGCTGACACCGCCGCGGCGTAGGCACCTCGCCCACGGATAGCATCATTTGTTTTCTCAGAGCCGTCAAGACTAACAGAAATCTTAACCTGGTTCTTAACGATGTTTTCAAAAGCGTCTTTGTCGAGCATTTTCCCGTCGGTAATGATACTTGTGTTCAATCCCAGCTCTCGGGCATGGGCTATTACCTGGAAGAGGTCTTTACGCAAAAAAGGCTGTCCACCAGTGACCCCAAAAAAGCTTGCGCCAAAATCACAAATTTCATCCACGATCTTCATAGCGCCAGTTGTGTCTACTTCATCGTTAGCGGCAGGTTTTCCTGCAGAAGTACAATGGACACAGTTGCTGTCGCAGGCAAAAGTGCATCGCCAAGGAACAATGAAAAGTGGACCCTTATTTTTCAAGTTTAAACCTCTAAGTACCTTGTTTGCTTATTGCAAAACGGCTTTCAATATATTTAACGCTTCACTTTAAAAGGTAGGTTTTGGCTTTTTTATTTGAAGTTCAGTTTAAGAGGTGTTTTTAGCATAAAAGTTATTATCGGTCAGACGTATATGTTTTTGAGGAAGGGGAATGGACAAAGAGGGGCTAATAGGAGTTAGCCAGCAGCAATGCAACCATCAAGAGCAACAGTTGTACACTGAACGATGCTTTGATATACTCAACGGGTTCGAGTTAACCTTCACCCGCTGCATCAACTGCCACAAAATAGTAGGGTTAGAAGCAAAAAAACTAGCCAGTCAATAAACCGTTGCCTTTTCATTCGCGCTTTTCGTTCAGGTAAAGAGAACCTTGCTTTAACAAATCCAGCGCTCGTTGCGTCTGAGTGGTTGTAAGTGTACATGTTTTTGGGTCTTTAAGGAATGAAAGCTGCTCATCGGCGTTTTGGAGAAGATGCAGTTCTTCCCAGGTTACTTTAACGTCTGCATAGGGTTCATGTTGCTCGTCAATATCCATTGCCCAAGCGCCGGCATCCAATTCATTACCTTCGGGCAGCGTAGTGAAAGGGCCAAGCAAACTTTTGTTGTCTTGGTTGTAGAGGAAAATTATAGTTCCAGATTTCAACTCTCCAAATTGCTTGGATTCTTTTCCTGCGCAGGAATAGCGTTTACGGCTTAAGCATTGTTGCTGAGAGGCCGTGTCACAAAAGATAACGTAACCGTCATACATGAATAACGAACCTTCTATAATTGAAGTCACTCGAGGCTTATTTTTCCTTTTCGCCAAAAGAAACAAAAAAAATCAAAACATTAGTGGAGGGTAGAACTGTCAGTTAGAAGTCTTCGTTAACTAAGCGGTAAAAGTACCAGTCTAACCGCTTTGCCTTGTTCTTGTCATAGAATTTTTGCGCGGGCTTGTTCCAGTCTAGAACAACAAATTCCATCCTTCCGCACCCGTTGCTTTTTGCCAGTTGCTTGCAGTAGTCGAACATTTTCTGGCCGATACCTCTGCACCTGTAGGCTTCAAGAACAAAAAGGTCCTCGAGAAACAAAGTTGGCAAGGCAAGAAAACTCGAATACGTAAACAAGCAAATTACATAAGCAACAGCTTTGCTATCCACTTCTCCAACGTAAGCTTCATAGAGGGGCTGCCCTGACAAACAGTCCTTCCGCAGTCTAGATTTGGCATCTGGGTCAGGCGGTGCTAGCTTTTCATACTCAGCAAGCTTGTCAATCAAACCCAGAAACGAATCAAAATTTTCTGAGGTGACTTTTTTGATAACTAACGCTCTTTGTTCTTGCACAGGGGTATGTGGATCATCAAGCAATAAAAAATCTTTTCCATGCTTGCGTTAAATGAATATGTGGATTTGAACTAAAAAGAGGGGACGCTTATTTTCGAGTCTAAATCATTTTGGATGAATCTCGTTTTCCAGAGATGCATGTTTGAGTTTATTATGTGCAAGGAAGCGTGAAATTGCGAAAGCACGTCTTGATATTGTATTGAAAAGCATGGCAGAATTTCAATTTTTTCTCGTTTCAACAATATTTGGATTCGACTGAGGTTTTGCCGACAGCGAAATGGGTCTCAACTCAGGAAAAGTTTTGATGAAGTCTCACTCCCGAAGCATTATAATTAAACCTGCGATAAATGTGGAAAAACCAACTACAACGAGCAAATCGAAACTAACCTGATGAGTGTAATAATAATTAAAGAAAGTTAAGAATTCCTCGAAAAACAAGAAGGATACGAGCGCAAATCCAATTATAAAAAAAACCGTACCCATTAATTTTAAAGGCTTCACAAAATCCCCATTGTTCATATGAGTTTGAAATAATTAAGACTTTTCTTAAATTACGCATTCTACAAATTGAAAAGTTTTATTGCGGAGGATTTGGCGCTTGCGCTTTCTTCCTTGGATGAACTATAGCGATGACTACGTAGATTGCAGCAAAGAATATGATTAAGACTATGATGTCGGGGTGAAGAAGTATTTCGCCAATCAAAACTATATTTTGAACAGTAGGATTGTTTTGGAATGTTTGTGGGCGAGCATTTTGAGCCGATACAGGCAATGCCTGATATTCGCTTGAGGGCATAAAAAGCGTATCACCGGATAACCAATCACTAACTGGATAAAAACTAAATTGGAATGACATCCAGGCAAATGACGCTGCAATTCCATAAAGATCAAGAGTAGATAATAATTTAGGTGGACCCAGCAAAGTAAGCGCCGGATACATTGCATCTCCCGTGTAGTTGCTATGCCCTAAACCCAAAGAATGCCCAAACTCGTGTAGAGCTATGTTTTGCTCATCACCGTCGGCTAAAGCATCGCCATGGCTTGAATGAGTTGCAAGATTGATGTTACAGTCAGTTATGGCGTTTCCTTCACTGCTTAATGTTGTAAGACCGATATCATCAATAGAATTGGCTATCGTCGATTGAGTCCAATTAACATAGATGTTAAATCCGGGTCGTGACTCGTTCGAAACTGTAGGCACCAGCTTTAAAGCAACCAAGTAAGCATATTGAGTGTTGTTAAATGCGAAACTCTGTATTGCGTCATTCCATTGACCTATGGCTCGAAGCGTAGAATTAATGTACACGGGATTCCACCAAGACTCATTATTTGGGGTAACTAAAAGAACATTTATTGTTGACCTATCCCAAGCAAGGCCTTCCATCATCAACTGATAAACGTCTTGGTTTTGTCCCTGAACTTGGCTTGAGGTAAAAATTCCCGCAGTTAAGAATAAACTTGAGAATAACAAGAACAACAAGAAAAAACTGCGCACTTTAACAAATACCTAAAATTTAAAAGGATTTGGCACTTCTTAAGGTTTTCTTAGCAAGCTTTTTTATTCTCTTTAGAGAATCTGAATCTCGGCTAGTTCTCTTTTTGCTACAAACAATTAAAAATGATTGTAAAAATAGAAAAGCTTGTTGGTAAAGTAAGTTTTCTACGATTTGCTCTTTTTTCTGTTTTTTAATTAACTCAATATTCTTTTATTTCAAAGCAGCGTTTTCCTCTTCACCATTTTCATAGCTGCATTTGGCTGGCTCAACAAATCGTTGAATCGCAGACTCAGCATACTAATCCCGCTGCATTACAGGTGAAGCTTCAACAATAATTACCCGGTGATTTTTAATAAATACTCAGCATTCAGATTTCAAATAACAATTTTCTATATTATTATAGAGTCATTATCCAAATTTCATCTGTTTAATATAATTAAAATGTTAACCGACCATTAATACAAATTATCAAAAATGGAGAATTTTAATTTGCAGGAAACGCCCAAAGAATCCAGAAAAGAAGTAAATAATGGTAAAATAGCAAATCTGGAAAAACAAATTCAGCATCTTAAGACCCAGAATGAAAAAATTAGGAAAGAGTTCATGGAATACCTTCAACTAGGAATTGACGGCACTAAAGAAGATTCCGAAAAGTTAGAAACTGCCATTGTAAGCATCCTTCAAGCCTCCGAACTTGCCACAACTGCACAGGGTAATGCAAAAGAACTTGAATCTTTAGCAATTGGCGCAGGTCAGGTCGCGGAAAAAGTTGTCGACATAGCGAGCAATGCAGAAAAAACCTGTAACAAAGTCGTAGCCGCATCCAAGAACTGCAGGGATGTTGCAACAAAAGTCGCAAGCAGCTCAAATGGCGTAGTGGAAGTTGCAAACCAAGTTACTGCAAACGCAGAAGGAGTCGTAAAATCCGCAAACAAAGTAGCTGAAGAAGGCAAACAAGCAGAAGAATTATCAAAACAAATGTCTGTGGGGATGACACAGGTTGGAACTGCTTCAGAGCAAGTCGCGTCAGGATCACAAAAACTTGCTGAATTGTCTCAAAAGGCGGCTAACGATACTGAAGATCTCAAGAAAATAATGAATGAGGCTGGGGTAATTGCAAAAGAAGCCTCAGCTGTCACAAATGAAGCACTTGAAAAATCGAAAAATGCAAACGAGAAAGGTCAAAAAGGAATTCAAGCGATAGACAGCATCAGGAACAATATTGAAAAAGTGTCTACCGCAGTGACCTCTATGGTTGCATCGATTGATCAAGTAGGGCAAATGGCAACTTCAGTTTCAGATATTGCAAGCCAAACCAATATGTTAGCTTTGAATGCGGCTATTGAAGCAGCGAGAGCTGGCGAAGCAGGAAGAGGCTTTGCTGTTGTCGCGGATGCTGTTAAGGGTTTAGCTGGGCAATCAAAAACAGCAGCTGGAAATTCCATAAACTTAGTCAAAGGAATTAAAGACGCTGGAAATCAAACATCTGCAATCACGGCGCAATCGCAAATTGGCGCTGTTGAAGGAGCAGCCATCGTTCAGAGCGCAATCAAGGAAACTGCCGGCATTGGCGCCATCATGGATATCATGAGTGGTAAAGTAACCAACCTAACAAAAGGTGTAGAACGAGGACTAATTTCTATTCAAACAGTAGCTAAAGCTATCGAAGAAGTCTCATCAATTGCACAGGAAAGTTCATCTGCTTCCGAAGAGGCATCTTCAGCACTACAAGAACAAACAGCAGCTTCCTCACAGATTTTGGATATATCAAAAGAAGTTTCAAAATCAGCAGTAGATGTCGCAGAAGTTGCAGGCATGGTAGTAACAGCTTCAAGTGGCGTCTCCAAAATAGCCTTAGAAGTTGTGAACGACTCAACAGGTGTCGCTAAAGTCGCAGAGCAAGTAATTACCGATGCACAAAGCTTAGCTGATGCCTCTAGCAAAATAGGTATCGAGTCCTCAAACGTTCAGAAAACTTCCAAATTGGTGGGTGTTCAGGCTGAGAATGTTGCAAAAAGCACAGGAAATGTCGCAGTGCAGACTTTACAAGCAGCGAATGTCTCAAAAGAAGTTAAGACCCACCTACAGTCGCTGTTACAAAGACACACAGCAAAACTACAAGAACTCATTGAGCAACAGAAAAAAGAGAAGGAACAAAATCCTTCTTTTTTCAAACAACAGGAATGATAAAGATGGCAAACAATGATAACAACGAACAAAAACTAAGAGAAGAAATTCAGATGCTAACCTTTTCGCTTGCAGGCGTCGCATACGGCGTTGATGTTCACCAGGTCCGTGAAGTCAAAAACTTTGAAGGCGTTACACCAGTTCCGTATGCTCCAGAATGCATTAAAGGCGTTACGAATTTGCGAGGCGAAGTGGTACCCGTAATCGATCTGCGCAAACACTTTGGGCTACTTGAAACAAAAGGAAACGACGAACAAGGCATAATGGTGATAGTCCAGGATAAGCACCCGATAGGCGTTATGGTTGATAGCGTAATGGATGTTCTCACTGTCTCCAAAAAAGACATTGAACCAGTACATGAAAGCTTAACCACAAGCCGCTCAGAAGCAATGCTGGGAATTGCGAAACACGACAAGAACCTCATAATACTGCTAGATCTCAGGAAAATCGTAGCAAGAGACGAATCAGGAAAAGTAAAAACGCTGGAAACAGGCTTTAAAGTAAGTTCAGAAACAAACAAATCATAAATCTTTCTTTTTTTGGAGGTAAAACGACAAAAAAAGTCAACGACGCACACGTAGCTCAATCTATTGCAAAGGATTCAGTTGGCACCACAAACGCACATGATTCTTGCACCGATTCAAGCCAGAAGTTGTCTTAATGGACATTGTGCTTGAACAAGGAAAAGAGGCAGGCACTGGTTTGGAAGCGCTCACTGAAATATTTAATGAGGATAACCAAGCCAATGTGATCGTTTGCAGTGCATTAGACGAACAGGCTGTTATTACCGAAGCCATCGAAAAAGGAGCCAAAGCATTCATCAAGAAGCCTATTGATCCAGAGAAGCTTCTAGAAACAGTCATTCAATGTACAGATTTACGAATTATCATTAGAATTGGAAATATGGGTGGAGAACGAGCAGCTGCAGTCTTGTCAAGAATAGCGGCACAACCAATAGAAGTTGAATTACCAAAACTCGATGCAAGACATCCTCAGCTAATTCCTGAATTCAGGGAAGAGCAGGAGCGTATTATTACAGTCATTGGGATGGGGCTTCTAAATAACCCTGATTGCAGGCTCTATTGATCTTCGAAGAATCCGAGGCATTAAAAATCGCACAAATAATAACTGAAAAGTCTGAAGATTTCGGAAAAGATAAGAAGTTTTACTTATCTGTAATTAAAGAAATGGGAGCAAATGTGCTATGCTCCTTTTTCGCAGCAATTGCAGATTTCTCAGAACTGCCACTTGTTCCCTGTGCACCTGAATTAATTACAGGTCCATTCAAAACAGTCATTAGCAAAGCTTTAGATAGGAATGAGGCGAAATTCAATCCAGCGTTAATTTTAAGATACAATTTCGAAAAAAGAAAAACTCTTCCGCCGTTTCTTATCTTGCTCACAAGCAGTGAATCTCAGCAAAAATTGATAAATGCCGGAAAAACCGTTGCAACCGAGCTTCTTTCGGCTCAATACTAATTTTTGTTGACATCTCAACGAATAATGCTCTAAAATATTAACCCTTAAACTTTATTCCGCGTACTGATTACCAAATAATAAAACATATACTGAATTTCAAGCTTGTAATGCCCTAAGGGCTGGTAACTAGTCGCCACCCCACTACCCCCGTGTAGGATGACTTTGCCGGTCATCCTACACACTTGTGGTAGAGCTGTTAAGTGTGCGAAAAAGCGTTTTTCTAAACAAATATTGACAAGAAATTAGTCAACGATTATTCTCCTTGCCATTTATGCAGGTAGGATTTGTGCTGTTAGTTGGTAGGTTGAGGGCGAGATAAAGACTAGAAATATCGGAACACCTTGGACTTCAAAAGAGGGTCTATAGAGACTTTACTTATTTGGGGTTTCCAGACGTGTTTAGGTTAATTATAGCATCAGTCAAGAAAGCTTAAGTGCTAAACCATTCATACAGATGCCGAAAGCCATGAAGTTGAAAGGCTCACCTGTCGATCTGAATTCATATAAGGTTTCTGAAACGATTACAAACAGGCATTTTCAGGAATTCAAAATGGATGAATTCGAGAAAATTCATCTTCCTGAGAGTATGAAGCCTTTCACAGATCTAAACCCCGTGGCTACCAAAGAATTTGTTTTGGATGATAACAGAGGAGCAGTTTCCAGTTTGCCCTTCCTTGAGATGGACGGGACAGACTTTTACCTTTCAGTCAAAGGAATAGGTTCAACAACCAATCCTTTTTCTCGTCAGCTCCTCGGGAAAGAAGAAATATGCAGCCTACTGAAAGATTCTAGACTAAAAGAAAAGATTGTAAATGCCGCGGAAACAGCTCCACGATACTTAACAGGGGAATTATGGCTAAGGGGTTCCCCATATGGGGGACAGGGACTTGAGCACGCAACCACGTCGATGAGAGTATCAGAAATGGCAGACCTCACCTCGATTCATGGATTTCGAATTGCACCCCTTGTGAAAATCGTTTTCCTTCCTGAAGATCTAGAGAATGAAGTCAAAAAAATATATTGGTACCGAAAATTCAGGGGCAGGATGGTTCAGGAAACACGGTTGGTTCCGTCTAATGTGAGAATTTATTTTCATTCAGGGAGTACGATCGGCGGTAATATAAAATCAATCTTTGACCTGTTTGAAATAGACAAGAACGATAAAGCATTAGAGTTCTTGGAAAATTTCGTGAAGAGCGGAATTGCATTTCTTACACTTTTCACTAGGACATTAAAAAGTAACATGGATGGAACTTTTAGCGGATTGGATTTCTATGATGTCTGGCTAGATAAGGATGCAGTACTCGCCCCCGACGGCACCATTTACTTTGTTGACCTTGAAGGGTTGGAATGGATAACAGTTGAAGAAAAGAAAATCTCTGAAAAAATAGATGATCAAATATTCAGATCTTTGTACGAATTTATGTATGCTTATGAGCAGATAGAACGAGAACGATCTGCAAGGTTTGGGAATTCAGCGGACAGAAAAATACAGTTTGAATATCTTCTCAAAGAAGCGCTCAAGGATGACGAGGTTGTTGATCTCGCAAGCGAAGGGCAAAGCCTTAAACTGATAGTAGGCAACATATTAGCAGAACAGCATTTAACAAAAGAATTTCCAATCTTGGATCGGTGATTGAAATGAAATGCAGCGATGTAAGGACATTCTTCAACCAAATAGCTGAAAAATCCGTTTCGATGCAAGTTCAAACATCCGATATGGATTTTTTCTGCAGTAACGGCTACCTTTCAATGATGCAAAAAGAAGATTACGACAAAGCAGTAGCCGAAGTTTCAAACTTGACAAAGATGAATGTAGACTTGGTGAATACGGAAAATGCTGACCGGAGCGCAAAAATAGCTCTGAAAGAAGAGGAGAAGAAAACTCATTCAATCACATTTCTTTTTGAAAACAAAGAGAAAAAAGAAGAGGAACGAGACAAAGTAGAAAGCGTAAAGAACCTTGCCTCAAAAATGGACGTTGACGTAACAGAAAGACAAAACACGATTAACGAACTAATTCAAAAGAAATCTAAAGTAGACAGAATGGTGCCATTCGGCGACAAATATTTGTCGCTTACGGGCCCTGGAATAATGATGCTAAACGATCTCACCATAAGAAACTACAGGGTCTCTGACGTGGAATTTCCCGATTTTAAAGAAGAAATCCAAACTACTTATAGCGAATTGCGATCGATAGCTGAGAGAGGCAGCTATCACGCATCTAATCTGAAAAATAGCTTCCCAGAACTAGACCTTTCTCAGCTATGGAGTATATCGATAGGTTTAGCTAAGCTTCAAGACGACCCTGACCAAATTGGTCAAAGATTTATTTTTGCACTCAACCTCCTCAAACATTTCAATTGCACACTTGAAAACAAGATGATGGCAGGAGAAATTATGACAGCCTCAAAACCAGACCCCTCTCAAACAACAACAAATTCTGACCTTCAAAACTTGTCAGAAACATTATCTAAACTAGACCACCAACTTAAACATGTCGCACACGTTCCTAATCCTCTTTCGGTAGGCGTTGCCGCAACTATCCTATTTGGCCGCAAATACGACGGTACTTTTCCAACGGACCGATTCGTGGAATTCTCCAAAATGACTTCGTCATATGAGTCAGCTGCAATTCTCTCGATATTTAATTTGCCAACTGACCAATTGGCCAGTAAGTTCCAGTCGTTCCGTTTGCTTTTTAATTCCTTTGGGTTTGACATATCAGAGGACACTGAGCTCGCTTCGGCCTATTTGGCGGTTTCCGATTTGGGGCCAGAAGACGTAAGGTCGAAGGTAACAATAATTGAAAATGGACTTAGAAATTACCTAGAGTATCCACTTGTGGCTTCTGCAATACTTGCTTCAATATCAACCCTTGAAGCTAGTGAGACTCTTGATTTGATGGAAAAAGCAGCTTTTTTGCTTGAATCTTACGTTAAAGATCTTGAACGATCTGAAGTGATAAGTCTTGCAGTCAGGATGATTCATGGAATCAAAAATGAATTAGTCAAGCAACTTGATTCAACAGCAACTATTGTGAAGACACCGGTGCAGTTTACCTATATCCCAACATACATATTCTTCATCTACACTGCACCACTGATTATAGCACATTCATCTTACCATTCAACGTTCAGCGGCATCGGCGGCTATCATCCTGCACATGTGCATGGTGTAGGAGGATTCATGGGATGAACGCAAAGTACTTTGTCATCATCCTTTCACTCTTCATAGCTCTCTTCGTGGCCCCCATCGCCGCCGCAGCGTATGTTCCCCATGTGGGAGACCACTTCAGCTATTACGAGGTCACAGATCTTGGAAGCGGCACCGGCGACTACACTGGATACACCGAACACGCAACCTACAACGGAGCTGAAACAATAAGTGGCATCAATAACGACGGAACCGTATCCGCCCATTACAGTTACTCATATACCTGGAGCAACAGCACAGGCACCACAGAAACTGGGAGTCCATCTGGAGACTTCACGTTCTCACCAACCACTTTCCTGTATACCAATGGAACTGACGACCAAACCGGATATGATAACCCAACTGTCTGGTTCGTTATGGATAACTTAATCCCAGTAGGCGGTACATTTACTCTTCTAAACACAGAGATGACGGTAGAGTCCACAAATTACAGCTACTATCTTCCATCCCAAAACATGAACGTAAACGTAATCTTCGCTCAAGGACAGTCAAGCTACGACAGAAACGACGTGTACGGACAATTCACTGCCACATACACCTGGAACACCTACTCTGACCCAACCACAGGATACATCGTAGGATACAGCTATAACGAACAAGACACCAACCCTTCAGGAACAGGATTCACCTACACCGAAACCCTGTATGTAACATCAACTAGCTACCAACTAACCGCTGCAACCACAAGCAATCCAACCGGAGGAACCCCGACTCCAGCAATCAGCAATTTTACAGGTCCAACAAGTCTAAATCAAACCGTATATTTGGGTGTCGCGGGATTAGCCCTGATTATCATTGTAGTCATAGTTATTATCTTAATTCTGATTTACGCCTTTTCGAGGAGAAGCAGAAAAACTCTTCCGAAACATTCTTACCAACAATCCTACCAACAAGCGCCTCCTCCTCCAAGTCCCCCTCCAGAGAACTTCGATTTGACTCCAAAGCAACCGGCAGTTCAGCAGATAGTGGTTAAAGAAGTTGTGAAAGTTAAGTGCCGATACTGTGGAGCACTGATTGACTCCACAGCTGAAACTTGTCCCATATGCGGAGCACCTAGAACATAGATTCCTTACTGATTTTTCAATACCTCATTTTTTGTTTAAGTCTTTTCTAAAATACTGAAAAACCTGTCCATATAACTTCATTTGTGCTTTTAAAACGTTATTTGAAGATGGGATGTTATAGCGTGAAATTTCGGTGAATGCCGAGCGGGCGCCCTTGGATTTGAGCCAAAGAAGTCGCGCATTGAGGATATCTTCTCCTATGCCTATTCTCCTGTATTGGGGTTTCACGTAGAGAGAGTGTAGTCTTCCAACACCGTTGACAAGAGAGACCCAGCCCACCCCGGCAATTTCGTTGCTTAATCGGGCAACATAACAATTCTCACCGTTTTTTAGGGCAACTTTTACCCAATTCTTGTTTATACCAAGATGGGTTGACGACATAAAATGTTCCATCTCATCTATGTTTTTCCGGTCTACGGTTGAAATTTCATAGCTGAATCTATGAGCAAGGGCAAGATGTTCAATGTCAATAGTGTAAATGTCATAGATCTCGTTTTCAAGCTCAGTTTTCAACTCTGAGAAGAGAAAATTGAACTGTTTTAATCCATAAAAGTAGTCAAATAATTCTCTTGATCTAGTGTAGATTGTTCCTCCTTTCTCAATGTCGTCATATATGAAAATACCTGAAATTGCGCCTTCAGAGGTCCTCGATACATACGCCTCTCCGCCGATTTCAAGAATTTCTTGGATATGATAATGAAGATAAGGTTCAAAGAACGAAAAGTTAACAGGGAACACGAAATCTATATCTGAGGTATTGCTTATTTGGGAAACATTCATTCTCTTGTCAACCTATTCTTTAATTGGGTTAAATTATGGCTGGTATGAATTTAAATCTGATAAGAGTCAAGTTTTCAGTAGTTTAAGTACCGTCCTTGACAACATGCTTCTAAGCCAAAAAAACTCTTATCTAACAATTAAAGAGAGTATTTGATAATTTTGAACTTAAATGAGAGTGAAGCTAAGCAAGTGCTGCAAAGATATGGGATTCCGATTCCAAATGGAATTTTAATCTCTGACTCTAAGCAGACTATTTCTGCCTTGGGTAATTTAACGCCGCCGTTGATGGTTAAGGCTCAGGTTCCCGTTGGCGGAAGAGGGAAAGCTGGCGGGATAATATCTGCCAACTCCTTACCTGAGGCGCAAAAGGCTGCAACCCGACTTCTGGGAACAGAACTAAAAAGTTTTCCAGTTAAGAGTGTCCTAATAGAAGAAAAACGTGCAACCAAAAAAGAGTTGTACATGGGTTTTACAGTCGACAGATTCAACCGTTACTATGTCATGTTGGCATCCACAAAGGGAGGCGTGGACATAGAGGAAATAGCGAAAAAAACACCGCAAGCAATCGTCCGAACGCCAATAAATGCACAATCGGGACTGCATTCGTTTAATGCATTGTCGATCGCGAAAAAACTAGGTTATGCCGGCGATCAACTTGTGGAATTATCAAGTATCATCCAAAAATTATATCTAGCAGCTATCGAAAACGACGCTGAAGTAGCAGAAATTAATCCTTTAATAGAAACAGAGACGGCGGGTTTTGTGGCTGCCGATGCTCGAATGGTAATTGATGACAATGCTCTCTTTAGGCATCCTGAATACGAAGCTAAAGAAGCTCAAACACTCTCTTTGGCGGAGACTTTGGCTGCAGAAAACAACTTGTCTTACGTAAAGCTTGACGGTGACATAGGTGTAATTGGCAATGGCGCTGGATTGGTAATGGCTACCATTGATTTGCTGAATTACTATGGAGGTAAACCAGCAGACTTTTTAGATATCGGAGGCGGTGCAAACGTGGAAGCTATCAGAGTTGCCCTGCGAATTGTCCTTGAAGATCCCGATACCAAATCCGTACTTGTTAACGTGTTAGGTGGAATAACTCGCTGTGATGAAGTTGCAAGAGGCATAATTGAAGCGGTCAAAGAAGGCAAGATCAAAAAGCCAATGGCTGTTAGGCTTGTTGGAACAAACGAAAAAGAAGGCCAAAGAATTCTCGCGGACGCAGGAATAAGTGCTTTGAATAGCATGGAAGAAGCCGCGAAAGAAACTGTAAAGTTTGCGGTAGGAGAGAAACAGTAATGGGGATCTTAATTGATTCAGGCACAAGAGCGATTGTTCAAGGAGCAACTGGAAAACAAGGCAGTTACCAAACTAAACTAATGCTTGATTACGGC
>PLSP01000036.1 GCA_003165195.1 Candidatus Bathyarchaeota archaeon
ACGAATCATCCTCCAAAGCAGAAGGCGGGCAAGAAAATTGACCAATAAGGCTACGAAAAACAGGATAAGTCCTATTTCAATTATGGCGGCTTGATAAACTCCTGAAGACTCGCCGAACTCATTGGCTATTAAAGAAGACAAAGTGGCGCCTGCTGAAAACAAATTGGTGCTAATATTAGGAATGTTGCCAATTACCATTGTAACAGCCATTGTTTCGCCAAAAGCACGCCCCAGCCCCAAAATGAATGCACCGAATATACCTGTCCGTGCGTATGGCAATACACTTTTTTGTGTTACTTCCCAATCCGTTGCGCCAAGCGAGTACATTGCTTCACGCTGACTATTCGGAACGACATTCAATACATCTCGTGTAACTGCTGACATTGTTGGAATAACCATTATAGCTAATAAGACTCCAGCAGTAAAAAAATCGTAACCAAAGGGGCTTCCCGAGAATAATGGGATAAATCCGAGAGAGTTATGTAAGGGTTGTTCAATATTGTCGCGTAACAGGGGGATTAGGACAAACACGCCCCATAGACCATAAATAACACTGGGTACTGCTGCTAGGAGGTCAACCACTGTTCCTATTGCATAACCTATGGTTTTGTGACTCTTTAATTTCTCTGAGATAAATATGGCTACGCCTAGACTAATCGGAAACCCTATGACGATAGCAATCGCTGAGGTCAACAAGGTTCCGTAAATAAAGGGCAAAGCGCCAAGTATATTCTGACTTGGTCGCCACTTTGTTCCAACCAAAAAGCTTGGACCAAATTTGATTATTGATGGAACTGAGCCAAGATAAAGTTCAACTGCAAGCCCTACGACAAGCCCTATTATAAATAGGGCGGCAGCAGCTAAAACAATTTTTAGTATTGTGTCTCCTCTTGGCAGTCTGAATTCCAACTTTTTGGTGCCTCAATAGTTTGATTAATACAAAAAAATAGGGGGATAATATCCCTATTAAGTTTTAGTGAAGTATTGGCGTTCCGTTGTAGGTTACCAATTTGAGCGTTGCGTTGTCGACGGCGACTATGTTGGCGGGCAATGGGACGTAGCCTAAGCCTGTTCCTAAGTTTTGGCCTGAGTTTACAATCCAAGACATGAAGTTGACGAGAGCTGCGCCTTGAGTTAAACTAGTTTGCGCTTGATACACCAAAGCATAAGTCATTGTAACAATCGGGTAGACGTTAGTGGCTGTTGTGTTACCGTATATGTTGTCAACGATGGAGACACTTGTCCAAGAAGCATTTCCCGTGGGAAGCCCAGCGGATGCACCTGCTTGAAGCGAGGCTGCGATGGTTGTAACATTGGCTAAGACGTAGGTACCAGCGGCATTTTGGACAGTTCCATAATAGAGCGAGGTCTGACCTGTGTTTTCAAGAATATATGCGATTTCAAGTGGTCCTATAGCGCCATCTTTTGAAGAAATGGCACCTGCGACGCCAGCATTTTTGGGAGCTGCTATTTGAGCTGGGGCGCTTGGCCAACTTGGAGATGTGCTTGGCGGGCCAACCTGTGTTGCCCAAGTGCTGCTTGATTTACCTAAGAAGTCAACGAAGGCGAACATGGTTCCGCTTCCATCAGATCGGTGAACTGTAGTTATTGTCGTACTAGGCAAAGGTATGGTTGGGTTTAGGTTTTGTATGGCCGGGTCGTTCCATGTGGTTATCGAGCCTAAGAAGATGTTTGCTAAGACCTGGCCTGTGAAATTAAGGCCGTTTTGACAAACTGAACCGTTAGCAAGCTTTAGGTTATATGCGGGTACGACTGCGCTAGCTGATATTGGAATAGTAAGAGCGGTTGTGCCTGAAGGAAGTGATGAGTACTGTGTGGCTGTCATCGGTGCGTCAGATTCGCCGAAATCGACTACTTGTTGGGTGAACTGAGTAATTCCGGCGCCGCTTCCTACTGGATTGTAGTTAACTGTTACTTGGGGGACAGCTTGTTGATAGGCTGGTTGCCAGACAGACATCAGAGGAGCAACCAGTGTACCTCCTGCTCCGTTGAGTGTTGCAGGCGATATTGTCGGGGTTGGTGTCGGTGCGGGGGTTGCTGTTGCTGTGGGTGTTGGAGTAACTGTTGGAGTTGCGGTTGGACCTGATGTGGGGACGGTTGTTGGAACGCCAGTTGGCTTGGAGGTTGGTGATGTGGATGGGGAAGCGGTTGGGGTTGGAGTGGGAGATGGTGAAGTCTTGGAATTGTTGGAGTATAAATATGCGCCAGCGCCGATTGCTGCGACGATTATTATGATCGCTACTACGGCTATTATGATTTTCATAGTAGAATTCATTTCTTTTCCTCAATTGGCGTTTATAGATAAACGGAGTAATATAGTTCCTCTACATAGAATATGATGTTCTAAATATAACTATATAGTAAATTATAGAACAGAGATAAAGACAAAATATTCACCCGTAAACAAGCAGCAAATATCTACTACCAAATTAGGCACAACCCGGGCACCCCAATCAAGCCAGATCCAACCGCAAAATCAGAAAAGACGAAAGTAATCCTTGTCCAAAAAACCTTTTTTATAGGGTAGACTCGAATTATTTTTGAAAAAAGAGACAAAATAAATTCGTCAAAATAGCAGGACAAAAAAATAAGCAACTGCCCAAGCGATTAGGCTTAAATTGGCTTATTGGAACGCTTCAAAGAAACAAATCAAGTCTTGGCTTTGGCATACGCTGTGTTTATCGACAAGGTGAGCTGTTCCGTCGGGGCAGTAAACTTTGTCTCCTCTGACGGCTTTTTGGTATCTGATGCTGCAAACTTTAAGGTTTGTGCAACCGTCGCAATCTCTTGAAAGCAATTTTTTTTCACCTCTTCCACATGTTCAAAATGGAATTAGGCATGGAAAACCTATATTGATACCGCAATTATTCTATATAGAAACAATAGACAAGAAAGTAACGTGGATTGAGCAGAAAACTTTATGAAACCACGAATCCATCAACTGCGTCAAGAGAAAAGAGAATGATTCAACAAAAACTGAAAGCCCAGGGAATTTTTCTTGATTTGGACGGCACAATAGTTGATTCAAAAGGCGCCTATTTGGAAGCCGCCAAAATAGCGTGCGAATCCATAGGCCAGAAGGCACCTGAACTCAAGGCCGCCCTTGAAATCCCAAGACGACTCGAACAAGGACTTGGCATAACTGACATAACCAACGGCGAAACAAAAAAGTTCCTAAAAGTCTACTTAAAAGCTTACTATTCTGCTACACAGCAAAAAACCAAGCTTATACCTAACATCGCCGAAACCATAGAAAACCTTTCAACCAAAGCCAAACTTGCAGTTATAACCATGCGGTATGTTAAAAAACAAGCCGTTGAAAAAGAACTTCGATATTTCGGCGTTTTAAAGTACTTTAGCAATGTGGTAACCGCGTTGGATACAGAAAAGCCCAAGCCTTCTCCCCAAGCACTAATAAAATGTGCAGATGCCCTCAACCTTGACATATGCAACTGCGTTATCGCCGGAGACTCGATCAACGACATACGCGCGGGAAAGGCAGCGGGTGCAACAACAATAGGCGTTCTATCAGGCCTCTTCTACATCGAAGAATTAACAAAGGAAAATCCAGATTTAATTATAAAAGACATCAATACTCTACCTAACTTTATCGAATAATTCACTGCGCATATATCAAAAGCCGAAATATTGCTGAGAATTTCTTACTCAATTATATGGGTCAGCGGAAATAAGGTTTATTAAAAGCTTGATCTTACATGAAGATGGAGAGGGCTTCGGAGCGGGATTCAGTATGAACTTTGTCGAATTGAT
>PLSP01000087.1 GCA_003165195.1 Candidatus Bathyarchaeota archaeon
AGTCGGCGTGGTAGGGCTTGCAGTCAGCGAGATTGATTGAGTTGGGGTTGGCTTTGAAGAGGGCGATTGGGTTGGATTTAAGGACCGAGTTGGCGTTGGAGAGGAATATGTCGTTGGTGAAGGTGCTGAAGTTGGAGAAGGAGATAAGGTTGGTGAGGGGGATGGAGTGGGAGTTGAGTTTTGGTCGCTATTAATTGTATTAATTGCATATTCTGCTGCTTGAATAATCATACTGTTTGTTTTGTCAATGACTGTTGTAACTACGCGGCCATTCTCGTCGATGCCATCGCAGTATCCGTTTGTTGGTGAAGGAAGCTTGGACTCAACAGATGAAACCATGTTTTCAGTGTAGGAAGTATTGAACATAGCTAACAAACCAACTGCCGCCTTAAAGTAAATAATAGGTGAGATTCCAGCCTGTGGTTGCCCGTCAATGTCAGTGATTGTCCAAGTTGAACCGGTCTCATTCACGATCCATTCATAAATGTAAGAAGGATTATCCAAGCCAGTGTTTCCCTCACTAAAAGCTGTAAATTTGCCTGTGGCGTTATACCTGGCATCTTGAGCCAAATATGAAAGATCAGCCACTTTTTCCAAATCAGCGTTTGGAGGAAGGTTAAAAACGCTAAGAAGCAAAGGTTCACACATTAAACTTGAAACAGGAAGTTTCGCCCCATAAGTAGTAACAGTTGGGGCCGTCAAAATATTGTTTAAAATATTGGTTGCCAGAGATGAGAACTGGATTGGCCAAAAACACGCAAAACCGCTTGCGGTATGAAAATCCCCTATATCGGTTGAACTCGCTAAAGCATCAACTTCTTGCTTTAATGGAGCATAGTTAGTGCGGTTATATACAATATAGTTGATGGCACCAGCTAAGTCAGGTCTAAAAATTCTTAAATTATTAAGACTCATCAGCAACTCTCCGGCATCGGTGCATACTTGCGTAACATTTCCATAGGGGGTGCCATCAGCAGACTGGTAAGTGGCGTAAGGCACAGCATTTGAACCAAGAGAGCGGGTTTCCAAGAAAGTTAGTATTTTGTTAAACCTCGCATCGGATCCCCAAGTGCCACTGCTGCTTAATATGCCCAACTCGTTAACGTCGATAATAGCTTGAATGTAATTTCCTAAGTCCCAATCGGTAAAATATGGATAACTCAAACCGGAGCTGTGAAGTCCCGTCACCGGGTCGACACCAACCCCTGGCTGAAAATAATTCCAAGCGTTAGTGGCCAATTGTAACCAGTAATCTTTATCAACGGTCAAGCCGTCGGTCTGACCCTCGATCGACGGCAAAAAAGGTAGGGCTAGCCCGATCAAAAACCCGAAGATTAGAACAATCGCAAGAACCTGCTTTCTGTTGGCTCTTGCCTTTAAGCCCCTGAAAACTACATAGCGCATTAAGTTTCATTCCTTTCTTTGCGTGAGAGGAATCGAAAAGTTCAATATCGATTTGCTTTCTACTTAAACTACTCAACGTTTTGGTATCTAAATGTTCCTACTCCTCGTCTTAAAACTAAGATATAGAGGTAAAGATAATTCTCCCTAAAGAAAGACTCTTCTGATACTATACCCTTCCATTAAGTCCGTTAGACTAATTTTCTAGTTGCAGTGACTGATCATTATAGAAAACCTAATTTCGCTCTCTAAAGGAAAGACCTTAGTTTCTTTAATCAACTTCTTTTAATCAAGATTGTACAATTACTCCATCGATAATTACTATATCAGGCTGGACATCAACAAGCTTGGAACAACCGATCTAACTTCAAGTAGTTTCTCAGGATGGAACTGGATAAGCGGAACCACACCAAGCAAACCAACACTAACAAGTTAAAGAGCGACTCATAAGGCACTGGCATTCAATTGATTGTTAAGCGTTTTTACAGGTTTTGGCTAAACAATAATTAGCCAAGCTTTGTTAGGCAAAAGGGGCAAAGTCCAGATGGTGGAATTTGAACCCACGAACCCCTGGGGGATAGTAGCCTCAGTTCTACGCCCTTGACCATGCCTGGCCTTCACGTCCGACTTAATGTGCCATTGAAATCGATAGTGATTTTTTTTTGAGCAATAAAGGTAAAGCTTAAGAATTTTCAAACCTCATTGCAGATATATGCTCAAATTCAGAGTGATAATAGAAAAAGATGAAGATGGCGTCCTTGTCGCCAAAGTTCCCGACTTGCCCGGTTGTGCTACCGAAGGAAAAACAAGAGAGGAATTTACGAAAAATGTCAAGGAAGCAATACAGGCGTATCTTAAGGCACTAAAGAACACGGCGATCCAGTTCCTATTGAAACGGTGCAAGTCAGTGTCTAAATTAGTATCTGTCAATTTTGACTGAGTGGTCAAAGATCTAGTTGAGATCGTCTATGCGTTTAACAATCAGAAAGGCAGTCACATAGAATTCATGGGAAAGAGAAACTGAGAAAAAGGATAATTGTTTATTTTTAGCTTTTTTTTGCCTGTTCTTTTTTCGGTTTTTCTTCCGCGCTTTTACCAGCGCATTTTACGCAGCAAGCAGTGTATTCCTTGCCTTCAATTATGGTTGTGACTGTTGACAGCTTGCATACTTCGGGTGTGCTCTCTGGGCTGCAGAATTCGCATTTGCCGGTCTTTGTCTTCTTTGTCGGTGTCTTCATTTTTTCACCTCTGTGGCAGCTTCTTGTTTTTTGTAGTAGTCCTTTATTGCTGCATGTAATGCATCTGAAGCTAGGTTTGAACAGTGCATTTTGACCGGTGGCAGCCCTCCTAACGAGGAGGCAACATCGGCTCGAGTTATTTTCAGGGCTTCCTCCAATGTTTTTCCTTTAGCCATCT
>PLSP01000103.1 GCA_003165195.1 Candidatus Bathyarchaeota archaeon
AGGTTACCCAAACCATCGGAAGAATGCAAGTAGCCGTAACTAACTCATATATGCAAATTGACAGCGAACTATTTTCGTGGTCGCAGCTAAACAGCACCTACAATTTCATGCAAAACCAAACCAGCGAATATCGAGATACTTACCTAACTAATTCTTCGCTCGATAACCTTGGAGTAAACTTTGTTGTTTTCCTAAATACTTCAGACCAGGTGGTAGCAAGCATGGGCTTAAACCTGACCACGATGCAGCAAGCGCCCATTCCCCAGGACTTTATTGCTCGAATAACTTCGGACAGTTTGATTTGGGATTTGACGACCCTTGATAGCCACACGAATGGCTTTATTTTATCTCAAGGTCAACCTTTAATTCTGGCTGCAAGGCCAATTTTAATGACTAACGGCAATGGACCAGCTAGAGGCGTTCTTATTTTTGCGCGATACTACGATACGGCTGAAGTTAAGAGCCTGTCGCAAATTATGACTCTTCCTCAAACTGCTATATCGATTAACCTTTTTGACACTTGGAAAGAAACGAATTCAATCCAGAATCAATCTTCAATGGAAATCAAACCGATAAACCAAACTTCCATTGTAGGCTATGATATAGTTGATGACGTTCGCCAACAGCAACCCTTGTTTGTTATCGGAGCGTTGATGCCTCGAACCGTATATGACCAAGGGTTAGCCACTGTTGGATTAGTTGATGAGGTGCTTATATCTGCTGGAATAATTTTCACTATCATAATCGTTTTAATTATGCAGTATTCGGTACTGCGAAGATTAGGAAAACTCACGGATGCCGTGATCAAGCTCGGAAGACTTGAAGACGAACAAAAAGACATACCAGTAGCCGGGAACGATGAAATTACTTGGTTGACTTTATCAATCAACGGCATGCTTCAGAAGATTCAGAGCCAGAGCGTTAAAATTCAAAAATCAGAGCGCCTCTCAGCCATCGGCGAATTGGCAAGACAAATTGGACATGACCTACGCAACCCTCTTGCAAGCAGCAAAAATGCTGTGTTCTACTTAAAAAACAAGGGCAGCAAATGCAACGAAGAAAACAGACAAAAAATGTTGGAAATTATTGACCAGGATATTTCAAGAACTGATAAAATCATAACTGACCTAATCGAGTACTCAAGCGAAATTTACCTAGAAACCGATCAATGCTCACCTAAGTCGCTTTTAAATGGCGCAATATCGACGTTACAAGTGCCCAGCAACATCAAAATTTTAGACGAGACCTTGAACCAGCCTATAATGTCAGCAGACGTTGACAAAATACAGAAAACTTTCACATTTATAGCAAAAAACGCCTTTGACGCAATGCCTAAAGGAGGTAACTTAAAAATAACAAGCACCGCGCATGAATCCGATGTAGAGATAACATTTGCAGACACAGGTAATGGTATTCCAAAGGAACTTTTGCCAAAGATTTTTGCGCCACTGCTAACAACGAAAGCTCAAGGAATGGGTTTAAGCTTGGCTATTTGTAAACGATTTGTAGATAGTCATGGCGGCAAAATCGAGGTTGAAAGCATATTGAATGAAGGTACCACATTTAAAATAACCCTGCCGATTAAGGCAAAAATTGAGCAGTCTGACAAAGAAGAAGCGATTCTGAGAGAAGACCCATTACTGCACTATGATGTGACAAAACAAAGTTTTTGATATCGAGTGCATAGAGTTACAGATGCATGTTGGACTGAAACGCTAAATAGCTCCACATATTGTTGTTGGGCAAATATTAAGAGCTCAACAGGTTAGAAGTTGTTTTAGGGTGATGGCACACAGGGTCATTTCAGACAAAGTTGCCTAAAATGCCAAAACTTAAGCCCAAGATTATTCTTAGCAGAATACCTCTCCCACAGGAAAGAAAAAAGATCAAAAAAGCTAAAAAAAAATAGTTGGAAAGTAACGCAAAACCCCCCGTTAAAGGATGAGGTATTTTCACATCTATCTTTTAAACAGCAAGTGTTGTTTACAAGCTGATATCCGCTTAGTTCAGTATTTACAGAATCAGTAAGTAAACGATGACAATAACTTCAATTATAACTGCCATGGTGAAAATGTTGTTAATTCGCTCTATTCTTCTGACGGTTTTTTCCATATCGCTCTCCATATCAATCACCTTTTTAGTTTTTAACTATTCGAGTTCCATTTTTTATGGGTAAAGAGTTAGCACAAGAACTATAACGAGGATAACAACTGCGAGTCCCACTGTAGCGTAACTTAGCCGCTCAGAGCGCTTCACCGCTTTTTCCAGCCGCATCGACATGTCGCCGCGACCTAAACTTGAGTTTGACCATGGACCAGAATTTGCTTGAGGGGTTCCTGATTGGGTTGTAGAAACTGAAGTTGTTGAATTTAACGTCGCAGGATTTAATGTTGAGCCGCATTTGCCGCAGTAAACGGCACCTTCGGGAACTGTAGAACCACATTGTGGACAAGTTGGCATTCAAAAGTCACATTCCTAATTATACAAGAACCAACAGAAAACAACGATAATAAATCTTTCCGCCCGCAAACAAACAACTGCTTCAAACCGTAGCGCCAAATACCCTTAACCTTGTTAAAAAGATGTTAAAACTCAATTCTATGCCTGTTCAAAAATGCTTATTTGCCGTGCCTCCGTAAGGCTTGTAGGGAAAATTTTGCTTAGTCAAAATCAGGACCACAGCAGGGTGGCAGTCTCCAAATCCGCTCTTAGCGCCCTGTTTTTTGTTGTTTTCCTAGATAACCTTGGGTTCGCCATAGTTGTGCCTTACCTGTTCTTTTATGTGCTTACATTGGGCGGCTCGCCTTTCCTGTATGGGATCCTTCTGGCGTCTTACAGTCTGATGTCTTTCGTTTTCACGCCTTTCCTTGCCCGACTGAGCGACCGTTATGGACGGAGAAAAATTCTGCTTGTTGGATTGGCGATATCTAGTCTTAGTTACTTCATATTCGGCTCTGCTCACGTTATCTGGCTACTTTTCCTTGGCAGAATGCTTTCAGGAACCACAGCCGCCACTGTGCCCGTTGCACAAGCGTATGTTGCCGACGTAACAACCCCCAACCAAAGATTAAGATACTTGGGGCTTCTTGGGGCGGCAGCCGGTCTCGCATTTATCTTCGGGCCAGCCATCGGTGGAACCTTGAGCAGCCTCTTCGGTTACGCCGTGCCATCTTTTCTGGCCTCTGCATTAGCTTTCTCAAACCTCGTTTTAGCGTTTTTCAGGCTACCTGAACCAGCCAGCTTTAATATCAAAAAAACCGTGATTTCATTCTCCGCACTTTTGGCTGTCCTGCGGAAACGTGCAATTGCGCAGTTACTCGCGGTTTACTTTCTGTTTTTTGTAGCGTTTGTTTTTCTGCAGACAGCTTTATCGCCTTGGCTCCAGAGGGTATTCGGCTTTGGAACGTTGCAGACGGGGCTGATTTTCTTTTATGTTGGAGCAGTGAGTGCATTTAGCCAAGCTATCCTGTTGCCAGCGCTAAGTAAGAAACTTGATCGATTAACCTTGACCTTGATTGGTATTGCAGCGTTAACTATTGGGCTTTTCGCTTTATCTATATTTACTGATCTTCCGTTTGTGTTAGCTGTTGCTGCTTTGATTTCGTTTGGTTTTGGAGTACAGTTCGTTACTATTAACACATTGATTTCGCTCAACACACCTAAAGATGCTCAAGGCGGCGCGTTAGGGGTGGCTTGGGCAATTGCTGGCCTCGCACAGACAATAGCGCCGGTTTTTGCTACTACGGCATTTACTTTTGGGGTTTCAGAAGGCTTCAATGGATTGGTATTTGTGGTTTCGGCATTAGTTTCCCTCGCAACGATCCCTCTCGTTCTAAACTACAAAAAAGTCCAAACTACCAAATAGAAAATAAGCAATTAGCTTTAAACCCATATCTTTAAACTGTTTGGCAAGAAAGCCTGAATCGTTTAGGCATTATGAAAGCCTGACTAACGACCGGTCATCGATTTTTCCAAATGTTGAATGGACAATAATTCCAGCAATATGCGTTTTCCTTGTACATGCAGTTTTTGCATTCTGCTCTGTCAAAACGTTTTTGGTTAGGTCTGCTCAAAAAAGGGTCAGCTTTTTAAAAAAACATTAATGCGGAGGTGACTCTTTCTTTCTGGTGGTGTTTACGTAGGTTTTCTTGCCACCTTTCTTTCTATAGGTGCAATTAAGTCTAACGGATGATTTGCATCTACGGCAATTTTTGACTAAACCTACTCTTAGTATACACATAGTTATTTACCTCTCTCATTTTAGAAAAGAATCAGTTACTCAATTAGGCGAAATTCCAAGAAGATAAAAGAAACTCTTCAAAGTTCATAAGCTAAACTCATTAATAAGGATTAAAGAAAATAACCGATTTTTTGAAAAACAAAAAAGAACTTGATTCTTTAAGCGAAAAAAACCCAATCTTAAATTCTTTAGCAATTTTAAGCTGAAAACGGTTTCTTCTGGCGAATACCCTAATATAGCTCCTGAGATCATTATAAACTAATTAGAATCTTTAGAGGAGAAGTCAACCTGAAAAAGTGACTGCTTTTTCTCCAGATTATTCTGATTACCGTTGGTTTGGAACTAAACGTGGGTATAAAAAATGGGTAAAAGAAAAATTACAAACGAGAGCAACCTTGACAGCATGGTTTTACCTTCATCGAATGACGTTTTAGGCGTAGCAGTGAAAATGCTGGGTGCCGAGAGAATGATGGTTAAATGTCAAGATGGAAAAGAAAGGCTTTGCAGAGTAAGAGGAAAACTAAAAAGGCGCGTGTGGATACGGGAAGGAGATATAGTTCTTGTTTCACCATGGGATTTTCAGCCAGAATCAAGAGGAGACATTTTTTGGCGATATAGGAAAAACCAGTCAGATTGGCTCAGAAACCACAACTACCTAACTATGTGAGAGGGTTGAAAAATAATTTTGAAATGCACTGAATGTGGAAACACATTCTTGAAAGAGCGCCTAATTGATGGCCAAGTGGTTAGTTGCCCAGTTTGTGAGGCTAACTACAAAGTGGTAATGAAAGAAGGAAAAATACGCCTTGAAGATTTTGTCTTTGAAGAAAAAGACTTAGGCGAGCTATAAAATGATGAGATGAAATAGATGGGTATGGAAAATAAAATTAGCTTCATAGTAGCCGTTAACGGCTATAAAGTCATAAAGAAAGAGACAAACGCCAATTTTACTGATGTCACAGCATTAGATAGCTTAAACAAAAAAGTGCTTTTACGACTGATAGAACCTGTAAGTAATGAATGCGTTGTCTCCAATGACGTTAAGAACGTGGCCGAGTTAATCAAGCGGGATAACTACGACTCTGCAATCTTGATAAGCAAAAAATTTACCAATAATGCAGTTGACGAAATGACAAAACAAAAAATTGAGCATGTTTCAGACGATTATTTACCTCCTTTTGACATCGAAAAGCTTTACTTGGCAATAGTTGATTTTGCAAATAGCCAATGCCAGAAGAAATGTGGAAAAGTTCCTGTTGTGAAGTGTGACTGTGCGGAAAAAAAGGTTTTTGACCTCTGCAGAACAAAAGCGCTAGCTGACAGTGCAAAATATCACTTTGAACAAGGCTCAAGTGGCCTATTAAAGAACGATCTGAAGATAGCTTTAGCGTTAACCAAATAAACGATTGTTGTGTTTTTTTAGATCCACCCATCCTTATTTTGAACCCTAATTGTCTTTTTATTTGAACATTATATTGTTGTGTTAATCCGACATCGGAATCTGGTTATAAGTGGCGCGGAATCTGAGATTTGACGCTTAAGCTCTTAGGTTAAACTTCAAGGCTTAACTAAACTGCTTGATCTTTCAGGATGCTCTTATTGAGTGTATACTTGTTGAACGTTTATTCAACAAACCTGCAGCCACATAATATTTATTAAGACTTAAGATTAAAAATATGTTTAACCTGTTAAAGCCAAGTTGACGAGGGAGTTTAATCACCTTCGTTCGACACAATGAATAAGTCAGCTTAACAGAACGGGGTTCAAATAATGAAAAAGGTGTTATCTAGTGAATGAAGCCATATACTCCGAACCGATGGACATCTCGGCTATCGTTAAATCTTCAGAAGAGAGCATTGCCGAAGGAAATATTGCAAGTCGAAAAACAATAGTTTACAAGACGCTCATAGATCCTGCAATATTGAGGATCGCAGGTGAAAAGAGCAAGTGCAGGCTATTCAATGGCTCTCTGTTTTGGCGGTATCGCCCGGAGGAAATTGATTTTGTTTCACTTGAGAAGTATTATGAACCCTTTATAGCAGTGAATGGGAAATACTCCATCGATTATTATCGCCAAAACAACTATTCTGTAAAAGTAGGCAAAGAAGTTAAGGAAATAGTTCTTTTCAATCAAACACTTAAGCCTGAACAAACCTCAACTTCAACTTCAAACGAAAATAGAATAAAAATTCAAGTAGAAGAACGATTACTTAAAGAAAAGAGGGCTTTTCTCTTTCTGAATAGATACGGGCAAGACGCAAACCTTAGCGAGTTCCCATCAGGACCATCCGAGAACAATCCTGAGCAGCTAATCAGAGATTTCAATATGGAAGAAATAGCTCCAAACATGGATGTTGATTCACTTCGGAGTAGAATAGCTGATAGGCCATATGACGTAACCCGAATCGTTAGTGAAGTGTTTCAAGTTGACGAGCGTTCAACAGTATATGCCCCTAGGTTCAAGTTAACCTACAAATGCCTCATAACTGGTAAACTAGCCTCCTTGGAGTTTGACGGAGTCACCGCGAAAACCATCAAACAGAAAGAAAACATCATCCTGGCAACTACAAAACGCGTAATAAAAAAGCTAAAAGAGCTGTTGCTATAAAGCGAAACGGAATTAAGGTTTAACCACGCAAGCTTAAGCCCACCCAACATTTTTAGTGCAGGGTCAAAAGATAAATAATTGGACTGGTTTAATGACCTTGGTTGATAATTATGGATATTCCTGAGGATCTGAAAAAAATTCTTGGCCCAAACGAGACTGTTGAAATGTTCATTCAACAAAAGATTTACCACCCCAAAATCAACATAGATTCAGTCGTTATTACAAATGAACGGATAATCCTAAGGCATCCTCACGCGTTAGGCCTAAAAAAGGACTACACAGACTTCAACTTCAAGGATGTTGCGAACGTCGTCTTAGACAAAGGAGTTTTGCGATCAACAATCAAATGCACTCTTAGATTCGGAGGAGACCCATTATCTTTAAACGACTTGCCCAATTCCGACGCAGAGAAAGCTTACGGAATCATAAGAGAAAATATCAGCAAAACATCTCCCGCGTCACCCGGAACTTGAAAACCGTCTGAACTAAGCTGTACCTTTTGGAATTCAAGCTACCCCAAAAAGTTGGGTTTTCTTGAACAACCCCCTTTTCATTTGTACGCCGTCAAGCTAAAAACGCCAAAGAAAGAAATAATAATTACCAAATACAAGTTGAAATCTGGTGTTTTTATGGAAAATTATAAGCAGCAGGCATTAGAATTGTTAAAGAGCGGTGAGACCGGGGATAACGGACCGCTTTCTTACATAAACCCAGATAATTATATTCAGCACAACCTTACGCTGAAAGATGGTATTCAAGGATTAATCGAGCGAAGGGCAATTAATCAGAAGGTATTGTTTAAAGTCAATCCAGTGCGTGCCTTTCAGGATGGGGATTTCGTATTTATTCACTCAGAGTTCAGCGTCCCTAACCTTTCTTTGATTGGTTTCGATATCTTCCGGTTTGAGGGTGGAAAGATTGTGGAGCACTGGGATAATTTTCAGCCTAAGGCCACAAACCTAAGTCCGAGCGGACACACTATGGTTGATGGACCTACGTTTGCTTGGGGGCTTGATAAGACAGAGGCGAACAAAGAGCTTATGCGGACTTATATGGATAACCTGCTCAACGACCGCAGAGAAAAGTTCGGAAGCTATTTTGAGGGAGACAACTATATACAACATAATCCTCTAGTTGCTGATAATCTCTCAGGATTGTTCGCTGGATTGCAGGCTTTGTCCACACAAGGCTTAGCTGTGAAGTACACCAAAGTTCATAGAGTATTAGGAGAGGGGAACTTCGTGCTTGTTGTTTCGGAGGGCAACTTCGGTGACAAGCTATCATCGTATTATGACTTATACAGAATCCAAAATGGAAAAATTGCTGAACACTGGGACACTATTCAAGCAATACCCCTTCATGAAGAATGGAAGAATCCAAACGGCAAGTTTTGAAGAGGGCATTTTTTTTAACAGCTACTCGCTCGATATTTTGGCGAGTGTTAACTCCCGGGCATTTCAAGGCTTTTTTCAGTTTTCGCCCCTTTCACTTAAAGTCAGGGCGTAGTTTAAACTGAAGTCTAATGTGCGACTTAAACGCTAATCCGTTTTTTTCTGTAAAACTGTCAGTAAATTATTAAATTATAACCATTTTTTTTGAACCATATTTAATTAAATAGCTTAGAATAAAGCTCTAATTGGCAAAAGAAGTGTGACGCGTGATATTAGGTTTACACCCACGTTTAAATTCCACACGAAAAATGTTTGTAATTGAAAAAGTAACTGTTTTTTTCAAGTATATTTTTGAGCAGCATTGCGCCCGACCGAGCTTACCCCGAGAAAGGCTCTAAGTCTCTATGATCAAACTTGGGGGTTTTAGTCTTTTATCTAAATTTAAGAATATGGTGAATCCGCCGAGATTTGAACCCGGGTTCGTCAGCGCTGCAGACTTTAAGTCAAAAGCAGCAATAAACTATCAAAGCGCGGATGCACTTAGGCTTTGAATTTGAGGACATTTTTGATATGTTTGAAGCAAATTTGCGTGATGAAACCGTTAGAAAAGTATGGCAGGACTCAACGAGCTACACTGAAAAACGGGTTAATTTCCAATTATTGCTATTTTGCGATATACGTGCATAATATGAACTTTTTAATGCTCACAGCGCGTCATTGGCTGTTACCGCTGTTAAGGTGAATCTCCATGTATGCAAACAATCAAGGCAAATCTGGCTCAAACAAATATATTAACTGTCCCCATTGCGGCGAACAAATCCTAATGGTGCTTNNGTTATCAGACATGATTCAAGCCATAGAAAACCACTTGTCAACACACAAAGAAGGCCGCTACCCAAAACACGACCCCATACAGCATCCTAATGCACCCGGCATAAGCGAAGATTTAGCTGAACAGATTCTTGTTCGAGCAGCTGAAATCGGCGATACACTCAGCAAAGAACCCGCCATAACCCTGCACACCGCGGAAGCGGCGCAGTAAACCCTTTTCCATT
>PLSP01000117.1 GCA_003165195.1 Candidatus Bathyarchaeota archaeon
TTTTTCTTTGGCTATTTTGCCGTCGTTTATGAATAGCATGCGTTCGGTGTGTGCGGCGACTTGTCCGTCGTGGGTGACCATGATGATGGTTGTTCCCTGTTTCATGTTGAGGTTTGCCAGAAGCTTTGTGATTTCTTGTTTGTTTTTGATGTCAAGGTTTCCTGTGGGTTCATCGGCTAAGATTATGGCGGGGTCGTTGGCAAGTGCCCGTGCTATGGCTACTCGTTGTTGTTCTCCTGCGCTGAGTTTGTTGGGTCTGTGGTTTTCTCGTCCTGATAGACCGACCATTGCTAAGAGTTGGCTTGCTCTTTTTCGGCGGTCAGCTTTTGTGTTTTTTTGGCCTTCCATGGGTAACTCGACGTTTTCTACTGCGTTGAGGTAGGGAAGAAGGTTGAAGGTTTGGAAGATAAAGCCCATTTTGTCGCGTCTTATTTTGTAGAGTTGGTTTTCAGGCATGCTAGATACGTCAATGCCGTCGAGTTGGATAGTGCCGCTTGTGGGTTTGTCGATGCATCCCATGATGTTTAGAAGCGTCGTTTTTCCTGAGCCGGATGGACCCATGATTGCTGCGAATTCTCCTGTGTTAATTGTTAGGTTTAGGTTTGACAGAGCGGTGACGGGGCGTTTGCCAAGCATGTAGGTTTTGGTTAGGTTTTGTATTTGCAGGACTGGTTTACTCATATCGCATTGCCTCTGCTGGTCTTATTTTTGCTGCTCTCCACGCTGGGTATAGACTGCCTATTGTTCCAAGCAGGATAGCTACTCCAAAACCCAACAGTACAAGCTCAGGAGTCAACGACGCTACTACTAATCCACCAAATCTCGTAGTGCCTGAAACGCTCGGAAGCAGAAGTGATGAAATCGTGGGTGCTGCTATGCTGCCTATTGCAATACCAACTACGCCCGCAATCGCACTTAAGAGGATGCCTTCAAGCATGAATTGACCCATGACTGTTGAGCTGCTAAAGCCTATGGCTTTGAGTGTGCCGATTTCTTTGGTTCTCTCCTTCACAGTGTATAGCATGACAAATAGCACTATCAAGCTTGTTGCTAAAACAACCACAACAATTTCTTCGATTGCAGTGGAATTTGTTTTGCTGTTAGATGCATTTGCAGTTGCCAGTGCAGTAGTATAAGTCGATTCCTCAGTTGACAGTGTGCTTTCGCGTTCTTGAGCTGTAGTGACTGTGAGCTCTGGATGCAGTGCACTTATGGCGCTAGCCACCGACGAAACATCACCGCTGTTTTGGGCAAAGACGGTAAGACTAGTTATGTATCCCGTGTTGTTAGTTACTGCTTGAGCGTCGGGTAGGCTCATGTATAATGTTTGCGTTTCCGAAACTGATGATGGACTGTAGATACCCACCACCGTAAAGTTTTGACCTAAAATGGTGACTGAGTCGCCTACTCCTGCTCCAAAGTACGCGGAGTTGTTTTCGCTAAGTAGTACATCCCCGCTGTCGCTTGCCTGTAAGTTGCTTCCAGCGGTGATGTTTGTTGGCAGAATCGGATAGTTGTCCACAAGGTCAGCTGTCAAGGGGACCCCTTCAATTTGGTACGTGACATCGAGAGTTGTGATGGTTCGCGTGTAGCCGTTAAAATCCAGGTTTCTTGTTATGTTGTTGCCTTCAGAAGCTTGCAGTATTGGTTCAACTGCTGCGATTCCAGAGATGGTGCTATTGATATCGCTGTATAGGGTTTCGTTCATAGGGTTTGCTTGGCCACCGCTAAATGCGCCGCCTCCGAACTGACCGCCTACAGTGCCACCGCCGAATTGACCAGGCGTAAAGCCTCTGCTACTAGATGTGCCTCCGCCAAACGTGAAACCGCTACTGCCGGAGGTACTGTTTGGTGGGGTGAAACCGAAGCCTGAATAACTTGGCGCAAGGCTGCAGGTTATTTGGTTCAAGGTTTGGTTAATTGTTGCTCCAGTTTGGGTGATAACGTTGCTTAAGTTTGATGCAACCGCGTTTGCTGTCTTCTGATTAGCTAAAACCCCTGCGGGGATTGAAATCATGATTGACAAAGCAAAACCTAAAGCGACAATTACTAGTAATGCACGCATTTTTCTTCTTGAAATATTTCTTATTGCTCTACTCATTATTCCCATTTTTATCTTCCTTTCAGGTAATAGTAAGGCAATCAAAAAGAGAATCGAAGGGGTTTATTTTGGGCAGTTAAATTGGGCTTATGGCCTAATTTGGTTTCGTCTCTCTTCTTGATTGCCTTTGCCTCTTTAGTGCTAAAGGCTTATTAAACAATTTTTCAAAATCTTACCCAAATCTTCCCCTAATTAGAAAAAACAAAACTTCAAACAATTTCAATTATAAGAGTTTCATCCCGTTTAGTTAAAAATAGATCAAACATCAATTAAGATAAAAAATTATGGTGTAGAAAATAAAAAAAAGAAAAACCCTTGCTGGGTTAAGTCGGGTTGTTATTTATTGTTGTAGAAACAATTTTTGTTACTTTTGCTTGGCTAAGGTCGACTACGACTATTGCTCTGCCATTTGTTCCTTGTAAAAGTACGTTTGCACTTGTAGCTTGTGTAACTATGTTACCGTTTCCATCAATAGTTGTAGTGATGACTGGCTGAATTGAAGTCACGTTGTATCCTTGGGTAAGGAGAGTTTGTACGTCCGAAGAGTTGTCTAATATGGTTGTTACATTGGCGGTGAAGGCTGAGCTTACTTGGATTTGACCGGATTGTCCGAAGCCGCCGAATCCTTGCCTGCCCATCATTCCTGATCCTCCGAAGCCTCTATCCATTCTGAAACCTCCGAAACCCATGGAAGGGTTAAACCAGTTAGTGCTGTTGTCGGTGGCGTTAACGGTTGAGGTCTGAGGCAGCTGAGCATCTTGAGCTACTGAGGCAGTTGGGCTAGCTTTGGCGCTTGCTAATTCCGTCACGACAATTAATGAGCCAGCTATGGTGGCAAGAACGATTACCGAAATTAAGGTTAAAACTTTGATTTTGCTGTTCATATTTTTATTTTCACCTCCGATATCCAAATAAAATCTTGTCGATAAGTTATTAAGGGATTTTTCAAGATTACACCCAAATCTAACCCATTTTAAACGTCAACATTTTGAGTTATTTTTGGAAGAACACATTTATTACTTTAGTTAGATTAACTTTGAGAAAGAATCGCCTCATTTCGGAGCAAACTAAATGTCTTCAAACGCTCGTTCGTTAAAATACTTGCTAGGATGGCTGATCGCAGGTACACGAGGCGGGCCGACGCGCGCTAGAATTATTGTGTCACTAAAAGAAACCCCTCAGAACGCCAATCAACTTGCTAACGCGCTTGGCATGGATTATAAAACGATGCGGCATCATCTTGAGGTTATGGAAAAAAATAAGATTATTACTTCTGTTGGGGATAGGTATGGTGCAACGTATTTTCTGTCGCAGGCTATGGAGGACAATTTTTCCATTTTTGAGGAGATTGTGAAGAAAATCGGGAAAAAGTAAAAAAAGGGCGAGCGTGGAAAGAGATGCAAATGAAGAGAGAATTGAAAGTTGGATTAATTTTTGCTATATTGGTAGTAGTTGCTCTTCTGGCGGCTTTCTGGGTTGCAGAGATGCATGTGCCAGTGTTCCCATCTGTTGGGCAGACAAGGACGCCGCCAACCCATATCAGGGGGGACTATGAACTGTTCTATTTTACAAACACTATATTATCGTCAGTGAACATTGCTCTTTTAATCATTTTAATCGTGCTCTACGCGAACATATACACTAAAACCCGGTCGCCTTTCTCGATTGGCCTTGTGATTTTCGCGGTAGTGTTCCTTGTAAAAGATTTAACGTCCAACCCTCTTGTTTCGTCGCTGTATGGGTTTAGGGCTTATGGACTTGGGCCATTTGAGTTCTTACCTAGCCTATTTGAATTCTTTGCCCTTTCAATATTGCTATACTTAAGCATTCGATACTAAGAGGCTAAGTCAGCCTCAAGCAAATTTTTTAGGGGTTTTTTTCCAAATAAGCTGGCTTAATATAGAAAACTGATAACGCAAAAACTGAAACACAGGGTGTTAACGAGATGGAACGCCTCAGCAAAATAGGCATTATCTTCTGAAACCATAAACAAAAAAGAAAAGCAAAACAAAGCAACACGTATTTAGTTACGCAGTTTGATAAAGGTGGGCGAGGTCTAAGCGGATGGCACTTAATAGAGAACAAAAGAGGGCGAAAATTAGAAGCCATCAAAAAGAGCTCAAGTCAATAATATTAGTTGGGTTGATAATCAACGTTGCCGCCTTCTGCGTTGCATTTCCTCAAACTTTTACGCCTGGACCCGTTTTTGCGCGAGATTTTTCAGCGTATTATATCGGCGAGTGGCGCCTTTTTCATAACCCAACACAAATTTATCAGGGAGGCTCAGTCGCTGGAGACTACCTAATTCCTCCAGCTCCACAAACTTTCAAGTATTCGCCTTCATTTCTGATTCTCCTTGCGCCCTTTCTAACGTTAAGTTATCAAAATGCTTTTGCGTCTTTTGATATAATGCAAATTACCCTAATGCTCTTGTTCGGTTTTTTTGTTTACAAGATTCTGAAAGATAAGAGGGCGGTTTTGGCGAATGTTGCAGCAGCTATAATTATAATTGCTCTTTCTCCACTTTTTTATGTTGGTTACCTGATGGGAAACGCCCATGTCCTCCAAACAATTCTGCTGGTCGGGGCATGCTATTTTGGGTATGCTAAAAAACCTTGGGCTTCGGCACTGCTTTTTGCATTCGGATCCTTCGATCCCCGTGCTGCCTTATTTGCTCTACCCTTACTCGTATGGTATAACAGACAAAATATAAGATCGTTTGCCGCAGGCGCAGCTGGTTTCATTGCTTTAACCAACCTGCCTTTCTTCTTCTACAGCAGAATTGGATTCAGCTTCTTACAGACGGAGGTCAGCGGCTCCATCATTAAACAAATGTACCCTTACGATTGGCTTCCATTATTCGCCATCGCCACACTGATGGGAGTTGAAATATTCTCCACAGTCACCATAAACTATAAAGTCCAACAAACTCTCCTCAAAACCTAAAACTCATGAGCAAACAAAATAGCAGAAAGAACAAAAAGTTTGACCCCCCAAAGGTGGAAAATTAATGGTTTAAGCGTTGTTATTGCTTGCGGATGACTTCAAAGTTTCTTGGATCACCCTGTAAGAGGCCAACAAGGTGCACAAAAAAGTTCAAAGTGACTGTAATGTAGCTTGCTGCGGCACCGAATAATCCGTGTTTCCAACCCATAGCTTTTCCAATTATATAGAACCTCATTCCAAACCAAAGCAGCAAGGTGGCAAAAGTTAATGGCAAAAGATAACCTGGCAGGCTAATTATGCCTAGGTAGTTTAGAGGTAACCCAATCATTGCTACAGTATACAGCCATAAACCTGAAAACCCAATTGCAGTTAACCGTATCCTGTTTGGGAGTGGTAGCAGTTTTTGGTTTAGTATCCTTAGTTGTCCCCAAAGCCATCGTCGCCTCTGAGTAACCGCATCTTTCATTGTTAGAGGAGGCATGATGAATACTCGTTCTTCGGAGTTGAAGATGTTATAGCCCATCACCGCGGCTTTGTGGAAGTAAAAAGCGTCTTCGCTGCTTATGAGCTTGAGTTTTTTGTTATGTGTGAAGGTGCTTATGTCGTAGGAAACGTTTTGGTCAACTTTGCTGCTCATCACTGTTCCTTCGCCGTGAGCCCACAGTGGTTGGCCCATGTTGGTGAAGAAGTTGCAGAAGATTCCGCAAGCGACACATCGTTCGTAATCAATTATTGTGCTCCAGATGCCTGCTACTTTAGGGGTAATTGTTCCTATGCTTATGTCAGCGCTAACGTTCAAGCTTTCTTTTATGAAACCTAGACTTGGCACTGCGTCGTCGTCGCCTTGCAATAGTAAGTAGTTTGAATCTAGTTTGCCTTCGGCAACCATTTGCACTCTTAAACGGCGGGAATACTCTAAAGCACGTGCTTTGTAGAGGTCTTCACACTCAAAATCTTTGGGTACAACAATTACTTTATCGCAGTCGTACTCGGTTTTGTGAGTGTTCCATTCTTCGATAACGACCCAAGTTTCTATTGGCATGGATAAATCGTAGCTTTTAACGGTTTCAAAAATCTTGTTGACGGATTCAACGTTGCCAATTGTGGGAATTTGAAAAATCATCTTACTGATGTTTTTGTCAACAGGCCCTTTTGCTTTAAGCAAGTCAGATTTTCGTTTTCTGTAAAAATATTTTCCAAACAACAACACGAATAAGTAAAATATTGGCGAGAGCCAAGTTATAGAAATTGCGTAATCTAGCCAAATCATTCTCTATTCTGAATCCTTGAGTTATATTTCTTAACTGCCTCAAATAGCAGTGAATTTAGGCCTCCGTTACGGAAAGCAGTAATCAACTCGTCCATGCGCGCAGTGGCAGGCACTTACCCACGCGGGGTTGGCTGAGTTTAGGTTCCGTACCTAGACATTCTGTTGTGAGCACGCACTATAGCGAGACTTCTTAAGTGTTAAGTTTTAGATTCTTTATAAGCACATCGGATTAATTCCAGAAAATCATCAGGCATACCGGATGTAGCTCCTACTCATCAGTAAATCAACTTTGAGTTGAATTCCGATAGAACGTTATTGACCTTTTTGCATTGCCCTTCTATGGTAATGGCTCGATGAATTTCAATAATTGCTCATCGTTAGCTATCCTTAGAAATTCCTCGATGCCTATTTTGTCAAGGTTTATTGCTGCTTTCCCTTTTTGAGGGTTATCTGGTAAAGTTCTCTAGTCCAATCTGGCTTAGCAGGTCATTGCCTTTCCTATCAATCTATCTGTCTTTTTCAAGCTCTTAGATACGGTGGTAAATCGTCCTTACATCCATGAGTTAAACCTTTCATATTCTTAATTTTCAAAAAGATAGCATACTTTGCCAGATGTTCTGAGTAAAGTATTAGGAATATGACTCGGTTTAGTGTTGTACAAGATCAAAAAAAATCGAAGATTAAACGTTTTGCAAAAACTTATAAGCGAAAAGGTACAAAGCAACTAAGCGGTGATTAAATTTGATACAATTTAATAGTTTTGCGTTACCTCCTTTAAACTCCGTAGAACAGCCACCTACCCAAGCGCCGTCTAAACTTCGATTTGGAAAGAAACTCTATTTCACCGTCGGCGGTGTTTTAGCTATCGCCATAATACTCACTGCAGCGATGTTTATCCCGACAGGCAGCTCACAGGAGATTAACCTTGGTGTCAAATATTCTCCTGGCGAAGTACTCACCTACAATGTCACCACCTCAACTTCGAGCCAAGAAGTTAACTCCTCCACCAGTTTAAGCCAAGCAAGCACCTTAACCGTTGATGTAGTCAGCGTTGACGAAAACACTTACACGCTAAACTATACATCCACATCATCTTTGGGAGGTTACACAATGACTACCTCGCACATTTTAGAAGCAAACGCATCAGACATGGTTAATCTACTTACACTTATGCCAGTGGCCATGGAACAATACACAGGAATCGAAAACACTAACAGCACAAGTCCAACTGAAACAGCGATTTTCAATGAATCCACAGCTAAAGTTGGCGATACTTGGCAGATTCCATTAACCACAGAAAACCCAATCTCCAGTTCAGCCCAAACAATAACCGTTTCGTTTATAGATATCCAAGACCTCACAGTTCAAGCTGGAAACTACAAAGTCTTCAGAATCGACTTCTCAACTAACACGCAGCAAAACCTATCCCAAGGATATTCAACAAACCCACTGGACCTCAACTTAAACGTTACAGGGACATCTTACTTAGAGTTTGGAACATGCAAACAAATTCAAAGCAGCCTGCAAATGTCAATGTCTTCCACATTGGGCTCTATTTCAGGAACCAACGAAAGCTATACAACTACAATAACTTATTCAAGCACTTTGGTTTCAGATAAAACATCATAACACAAACCTATTGAGGCTGAAGCAAGGAAACGCAAGAAAGAAAGATAAAAATTAATCCTTATAATAGTTCAATGAGCTTGGATAATTGCTCGTTTGTCGCTGTTTTAAGGAAAATCTCAATACTTTTTTCATCTATTTTTACCGCTGCTTTTCCTTTTAGCGTTATCTCGTAGAATAACAGCAGTGCAAAGCAAAGTCGAAGACTACTCGTCAAAGTAAATCGATCCTCAAGCAACAATTGCGGCAACCGACACAATGAGTAGGTTTTGATCCTTCATCGGGAAGCCTCCGTCTCAATTCCAGGCAGAGCAGCCTGAGAAACTGCTGATACTCTAAATATTAGATATAATTTGTGGAATAAAAAAAGAAGAACGGCATATTGTCGTGTTATAGTAGGCGCCGAGGATGGGATTCGAACCCATGCGGAACGGATGTTCCACGGGCTCTCAAGGGTGGAATCCCATAAACTGGCGAAATATACGCGCTGATTACATCGTTTATCTGCAGGCCCAGCGATACAGCGAGGACTATAAAGGGGGTTTACTGCGTTACCTCGACAAATATTTCAACGAAATCAGTTCACCCGCGGATATAATTGGGATTTTCGCCAATATTAGGAAAGGCGGCAGGCACCTATGGTTAGGTTTCAGAACCATATTTAATTTTCTCGAGGCTAACGGTTACGACGCGAATATTTTAGCTATATATCGTAAAGCGTTGCCTACGTTCCAGTGCGGCATCGACCTAAAAGTGCCAGAGGAACCAGAGATAATATGCTCTCTAAAAAAATTAAGGGATGCGCGCCCGGAACTTGCAGCTCTCTATAACCTGCTGTTGGATAGCGGGTTAAGGTTGATTGAGGGGGTAAGTGCCCTACAGAAAATTGACTCAGTCGAAAAAATAAACGATTTTTACCGGATACCCCTCGCAGAGTTTAGGGGCTGCAAATCTGCTTTTTACTGTTATTTAACTAAGGAAACGTATCAGCAAATATTGGCTAATCCTAAGTTAACGTTGACCCGCCGACAATGCACCGACTATTTCCGCGGTCGGAGCTCGATAATTAAGGTAACCGCCCCCAAATATATCAGAAAATTCTTTTTCGACAAAGCCTTAGAATTGGGGATCCCCGAATCCGTCTGCGATTTCTACGAGGGCAGGTTACCGCGAACAGTCGGCGCACGGCATTACTGCAATTTGAGGCGTCAAGCGGACCGATTTTACCAGCGAAAATACCTGCGGTATCTCAAAAAAATAAGGGCAAAGGTGGATGCCTAATGTTTGAGCAGCGAAACGTTATCGTGAACGTACACCGAATTGCCGAGGCAGAGGACGGGGAAACCGTTTACGCTGTTGAATTTTTCTGCGAAAAGTGCGGCCACCAGCTAGATAGCCCAACCCTTGATTTGTGGCTCACGCGTATCCCATTTCTGGCGTTAACGTGTATGAGATGCGGAGAACATTTAGTCATTGATTTTATTGATTTTGACGGGCAGGTTGACGCCTTGATTTCGCAACAGGTTTAATCGTTTGTAACCACGCATATACCCAGCGCATAACTACGGTATAACAGCATTGAACCAGCGTTCGTTATCCGTATTATTCAGCAAATAACTACGGGGTACGAGCGCGCAAAGGAAAAAAAAGAAAAAGGAAACTTGGGGGTTTGAGGGTTATGTTCATTTTTTATTCTCCTTTTCGCGTTAAAAGAATTGAACAATTAGCTAAAAATAACCATATACTCAGGATAAGCGGCGAATAAGTAATGGTAATAACTGGATAAATTTCCAAAGTGGGCTGTTGAATGGGTTGTTAGCGATAGGTTTATTAATTCGTTAACCTATATTTAGTTATTAATTTGCCAGTTGACTCCCTGAATTAAGGTCAATCGGAATTAATTCAATAATTGAAAACTCCCGGAATTATGGAAACTAAACACGGAAAGCGTAGCGGCTGAGTTTCAGTCGAACGCGAATAACCGAAAAAATCCCTTGCAGCTTGTTAACGATAAACAGAAACAGTGTAAACCCTGAAAAATAAGCGAGTGAAAAATATGATAGAGCATAAATCGAAAATAATCACGGGCAACGGGTCACGAACGGGTCTGTTGCTTATTCCCAGCGACATAATGATTGATTCGCAATTTCCATTCAAACGAATGCCTGCAACAGTTAAAATTACTATCTATGGATCCAAGTTAATCGTTGAAACCGCGGAGGTGGAAACATAAAATGAAACCAATAGAATTTCGAACATTCAGAATTGACGAATCCTTCTTCGGGGTACAATGGAATTTTCAGAAACCGTGGAATGCTAAAGGTCGGAGCTCCTTTTACCGCAAAGATTTTCCTGCATTAACCGGCAAATCTGTTAAATCCATGAGCATAGACGGGCAGTCAAGGAGTAGCCTGGTAATAACGAAAAGTAGAGAACTCGCAAACGAAATCTTTGATTTGGCGGTAAAAGATGGCGCTGTAGCCGTTGCAATCCTTAGCATGAAAAAAATTAGGCAGTTCCCCGATGGAGAGGTTGGACGTGACCTTAAGCTTTCGTAGGCTTTTCAGGAGGAATAAATCAGTGACCCAAGAAACTCAAACACCTAAACCTAAACTGCTCGGCGGGAAAAAGTTGACTTTGCTTGAGCGTCTAGAAACCACCATCCCGACGCAACCGACGCCAGAGCCGACGGTAAAATGTCATCCTGGAGGCTGCCAGATCTGCGAGGTGCCGGGTTGCTGCGCATCGTGCGATCGATGCTCCGCTGGCGGGTACAATATCGACCTACCGACGAACAGTCCACCCCCGGCAGTCAACTTTCTGTGCAATGGCCTTGTCTACCCATACCCACTGCGCAAGGACGGGAAATTTAGCGAGCCGTGTCTGCCCGAGGGACGAGTATGCACACGATGGCACACCAACACACGCGTTAACCCTTCCAATGAAAAATTTAAGCTTCGGAGGTGAAAGAAAAAATGATGAATATCGAACAAGCTTTAGATACATTGCAAGCACCAAACCAAATTCGCGCAGACATTGAGCACTTAAAAAAAATCCCCATGGACACTACGCTTAAGAGTTCACAAATTTCACGCGTAGAAACGATTATGGAGTTGACTAACTGGCTGATTACCGTTAATAAGGAAATAATCAAACCCGGCCTAAAAGAGGAAAATAAGCGAATCGAAAGCCAACATACAGCAAGCAAAGCCGAAATGGACGCAAGGAGAAAAGGCGACGAATTCACACGAGGAGTCGCCACCGCATTAATCACGTTAAATTCAACCGAAAATTTGCACGAGCAGAACGTCGATTGTTGGAACGCTTGCCGCGTTATCATTGACTTCGTGGAACGACAACGCTTAGGCCTTAAACCCGGCGAGTACCCGATCGACGAAAAAGGCAATATCATCGCAGACAAGGATGGACTCTTAACCCCAGGGCTCGGACCAGTTCACGGCAGCCCAAGTTTACGGCAAAGCCCAGCGACTACAGGCACACGCGACGCAGACTACCTCAATGATCCCTCGCAGGCGGAATTTCCCTTGCACCGAACGGCAATTCCAGGCCATAGCACGATGAAAACAAAGATACCCCTGCGCGAAGGCGGAGACGGAATCACACGTTACTGCCCAATCTGTGGATCAGCGTTGAAAATCGTCAACCCACCGAACCCGATGTACGCAAACGGCGCATGTCCCAACCCAAAGTGCAAAGCTTACGGTCGGCCACCAGATTCAAACTGACGTATGGATCTAAAAATGTGCTGCGAGCGGGAAAAAGAAAAGTTGGGTTAATGGCGTCGCGTTCGTTGCGCATTTCTCGTTCTCCTCGAGGTACGTTACGAACGCGGCGTCGTTAACCCCTAAATCAAAGTTCCTGGGCTGGGCGGTCGTGGCTCGGCGGGTTAGGGTTACTCCGACCCTTTCATTGAGTTTCCCGCGACAAGTTGAATGGGCTTACGGGTGGACAATTTGCGATTTCGCCACCCATTGTTTCACCCTTTCAACGCCATTGGCCGCTTAACCCTTGAGCAGCGGGCGAGTCAAAGGCCTTTTCGCTGAGGGTCGTTGATTCGCCCGTTTCGGCGTCGGCAAGGGTGGTTTCGTGCTTCCAACACTCCATCCACTCTCGGCGCTCTAAAANNAATACCGCGGAATCAGGGAAATAATTATTCAGAAAAATCCCCGCTTTTCTGCAGGGGTTGCCATTGCATATCGAACCAGAATGCTCAGCATGAGCAAACCTAAAGCAAATAGTAAAATCGATATAAGGTTACCATAAGTTATTACGTAAATGCCTGCCACAGTCGTTACTTTCCAGCTCAATATAGAAAGCGAAATTAAACTTATTATCTCGAATAAAGCAAGGGAAACAAAGAAAGCTTCCCTAATTCGTTGCAATTTGGTTGGACCTTTAACCCATTTCTCCACAGGTAATCTTTCAGGCCGATTATGCCTGTAGAACGCGATTCCAGCGATAAGGAAGGTAATCGAGGCTACAAGTAGTACGATAAGTCGCATGTAGGGAAAAGCATCAGGCGCAATAATAATGCTACCGACCACGCCCCAGAATCCTATGAACAGTAGTACTAACGCTTCCGCTGTCCTCAGACTTTTAACCTCTTTCTCGTTTAGAGTCGCGCGTTTCTTTTTCCAAACAAACCGCTTACCTGCCATATATTCAAAGTCAATTTATAAATTTTCTTGAGTGCTGAAAGTAGACCTGAATTTTAAATTGGACTCAGCATCACAGGTTAAAGGTGCGAATTATGGCAGCGTCAGACGTAAAGGAAATAATCGAAAAAATCAAGAACGGAAAAGTAACCGTCCAAGGCAAATCCCACAAACCCCTTAAACCCAACGAGAAAAAAGAGGATTCCCCAGGCCCAAACCCCGACGAATCCGAGTCCGTTAAACCCGAAAAGCCTAAAGAACCTAAAGCCGATGAGCCAGTGAACGAGACATCCAAACCGCCTAAAATTCCCAAGGTCGCCGCGTTCCCAATCGACGCGCAAATCAACATTTACGGGTATCTGGGCTTAAGTAAACCGGACTTGCGGGCGATCGGCTTAACGACTATCGACGGCAAAGGGAAATTGACAGCTAACGTTAAAGTTCAAATAATCTCCTTTAACCCCGAGTCCAAAGAATTTATTGTGAAAATTCCTTAACCATCCTTTTTCTTTTTTCCATTTTACGCGTTCGTATCGTAGGGTTATGCGCTGGGTAACTAAGGTTACGAGCGCGCGTACGCATAAATAAATCGACCAGAACGCTGGTTTCCTTTTCCTTATAGGGCGGTCGGATTGTTAAACGAAGGGACAGGGTAGACACAGGTAAAAAGGGAAAGGTGGATCCATAACGATATGGAAGAATGAATTATTGAACAATTTATCAACGTACCTCGATCGTAAATAAAATAATTCGGAAATTAACCGCCCTTATACCTTAGTTATGCGCTGGGTAACTAAGGTTACGAACGTACGTTGAACGCTGGCTCCCTATACATACGGGCGTTAACTTTCCATCGGTCGGAACGGTAGACTAAACAACGAAAAGGTTTAGGTCACGGGACCTTTTCAATGATTAAGCGCTCGCCGTCGATACGGATTTTAACCTTTTCTGGGGGATGAAAGGGAAAAGCGCTATCTTGTGCGATTTGACTGGGCACGTATAATATGGCCGTGCCGAACTGCTTAACTTTTCCGTCAACGTTCTTTTTCCCAAAGATTATCTGCCCTTCGCCCTCAATCAAACCTTAAGCCTCCGCATCCTTGGGTTTAATTATTCCTTCGCCGACCAATTTTAAAATATCGCCGTCTCGCCGGATTATTCGGCGCACGATACACAATTCGCCGTCTATATCCCAAAGCTCGGTTGTGATCACATATCGACAAGGCAAAGGATGTTTAACGCTCCCAAACGTTGGCGTTTCCGAGCTCTTTTACGCGCTTTATCGTCTGGTCTATTCTGCCGAACGAATCGGGGTTCGCGGGTTCGGGAGAACTTACGACTACGATTATACGGTTCTTGGGCCAATCGACAAACTTAACGGCCTTTCCGATGATTTTAATGCGCTCGGCGGTTTCGTCGGCGTTTCTGCAGGCGATCGTAAAATCTACTGCCATTTAACTGCACCAGACTATGAGGCCCAATTTCCCAGCGACTTTAACGGTTGCTAACATAAGGGAATCATCGGCGAATATGGTTACGTTCGCCAAATCGGTTAATTTATCGAGGATTTTTTCCATTCGAATCATCATTAGCCTTTTAGGCATCCGTTATTATAAAGCATTGTATAAAATGTAATATGGAGCATTTATTAAGTTGGATCACCTTAATTTACCGTGAGGAATCCAGAAAATGCTCAGTAAAGCCGAATTTCAATATCTAAATAACCCACAATCCGTAAGCGCCACGTACGGTTATGTCCTTAAGAACAGAATCCGCGCCAAACTTGCGGCAATGGGCAAGGAAATAAATTTGATTGAAAATTGTAAGAACCTTACAAACCTTACGGAATTCCGTAAGATTCAAAGTCAAATAAGCGCAGGCGAAATCAACCCAAATCGCGTTGCTTTTAATAAATGGGAGGCGCCGAGGATGGGATTCGAACCCATGCGGAACGGATGTTCCACGGGCTCTCAAGGCCCGCGCGTTAACCACTCTGCCACCTCGGCACCGATAAATCAACATTGTATTTCGCTCGTTCTTTAAATGTTTACCGAACCTTCCCTGAATTGTATGCGACAAAACAGAGTTTTCGGGTAAAAGTAATTAAATGTCTGTAGCGACTTTTCTGGCATGGCAGCATCATCGTTACATGTAGAGGTTCCAGAGGATATATTGGACACCATTTATGCTGGCGCTAAACAGTTATACCCAAGGGAAAGTTTTCTGCTTCTACGCGGCAAAAAAAGCAAGAACGTTATAAAAGTAACTGATCTTGTTTTGGCGCCTTTTGCCGTTCATGGAAACGGGTTCGCCCATTTCAACCCCTACATGTTTTCAGGGGATTTCACTCTTGTAGGCACCGTGCATTCCCATCCGTCGGGAAACATTTCGCCTAGCCACGTTGACATGAACTACTTTTTTGGCAGGATTCTCATGATTGTAGGATACCCCTTTGAAGGTCGAACCTGCGTGGCAGCATACGATTCTAACGCAGATAAATTGCGTGTTGAAGTTACTGATGCTATTGGCTTCGATTCTACGGAGCACTCAGACGAGCTTTAACATAAATTTGATATTCAGCCAGAAAGCCAAGGGCGAACTTGTCAGCGTTGCCCTCTGTTCCCCGATGCATTTTGTCGACTCCTCTGCTGCGTAGATGATGATAAAACTCATGGCAGATAACAAATGGGTTGACCAAGATGTCGCTGTTTTGCACCGAAATGGTTTGGTTTTTTGCGGCGTAGCAGCCGTATGCTTTGATCTTGTGTCCCTTCGGTAAACCAACTCTCAGGTTAGGGATGTCTACTTTGTAGTTTTGCGCCATCAACTTTATGGCTTCTTCAGTTTTTCCGTTGATTATTAACCATACAATCAGGGGTTTGAAGTTTTCCTGCGCCATCTTACCGTCAGCAAAACAAAGCTTAGCCGCCTAATTAATGCATGCAGCCAAAAGGGTAGGGCATTTTCACTCCAAGTTTAGTCCCCCTTTTTTTCTCCCTCTCCTGCAAGCTACCTCAACGCCTAAAATAGTTACATCTTTGACGAGCATAACTGCAATAAACAAACTCGAAGCTTAGAATTTGAAGGAAACGAACGCTTTAATCAGGCTGCAGTGCAAGCTTCCCCAGAAATAGTTTAATATAAGCAACGAATTTTGTTTACAGCACCAGCCTCAAAAGGCGAAGCAACCAAACAAAAAACAGCAATCGTGGGCCGGTCGTCTAGCCTGGTTAGGACATCTGCTTGACGTGCAGAAGGTCGCCGGTCCGAATCCGGTCCGGCCCATTCTCCCAGTTACTTTGCTGTAAATTTGAGAAAAAACCCCATTTGCACACTTCATAATTGTGTACTAATTGACTAATTGTTATTTTTGTTTTTATGAAACAGCTTTAGTTAATATGGGCCCATCCCTTGGTTGAGGTCTGAGCCCGGTAGAGACTTGCACCTTTAAAGGCACGAAACCTTTTGGATTCAACCTCGATTTTCACGTCAAAATCCAATTCAACGAATGACTTTATCCATCAAGAGTCTGCACGTAAATTCTCTCGTTTAAATAAAGTAGCTGACTGTTTGCGTTTTCACGTTATTTCGTGTCTATGAGTCGCAGTATACTTTTGTTGGGCAGTTTTGTGTTTCTTATTTTGTTTATGAAAAGATGCATCGCTTTTCTTCTCACCCACTCAACGGTAGCCTCGATGGTTGGAAGGCTCTTCACGATAGAATACCTGCGAAGCCTGCGCCTTAAAACGTCAAGGAGA
>PLSP01000026.1 GCA_003165195.1 Candidatus Bathyarchaeota archaeon
TTAATATCTTGCTAGGGAAGCTACGCTTGAACATCAGTAAGGGCTATCAAAATTACGTAGAAACTATGGAAAAAGAGCTGAAGCGCTTATATTCTATAAGCGACAGCGCCAGAGCCCTAGGCTTAGACCCAGCCCTTAAAACCGAGTGCATTGTCGCCCAAGACATCGCTGATCTCGTGCAGGGACTAGTAGGACCCCCTGGTGTTGCGGCAAGCATACGGGAACTGGCCGGCAAAATGCAACGGGAAGAAATCGCGTTCAAAGCAGCTGAAGAGATCGTGCTTGGCAAATTCGGCCAGATGGAGCCTGAGCAGGCTGCTGAGCAGGCAATTCGCACCGCCCTTGCCATCTTTACTGAAGGCTTAACTGCTGCACCTATCCAAGGCATCGCTCAAGTAAAAATAAAGATGAACGCTGATCGCTCTCGTTACCTCGCTATTTACTTTGCTGGACCAATTCGTTCGGCAGGTGGAACTGACCAGGCGTTAACCTTGGTTGTAGGAGACTTTGTACGCAAACAATTGAACCTTGACAAGTACAAGCCTACTGAGGAGGAGGTTTCTCGCTTCATTGAGGAGCTGCGGCTTTATGAGCGTTCAGTAGGTCGCTTCCAATATCACATTCCAGATGATGAACTGCGAAGAGCCCTCAATTTGATTCCGGTGGAGTGCACGGGCACAGAATCCGACCCAGTCGAGGTTTCATCCTATAGGAATTTGCCGCGTGTTGAGACCAATCGTGTAAGAGGCGGCGCGCTGCGAGTAGTCAACGACGGTATCGTTGGACGAGCGCTAAAAGTATATGTCATAATCGATAAGATAGGTTTCCAAGGCTGGGACTGGCTCAAAGACTTCAAGAAAAAATCTGAGAAGAAGTCAGGGGGCTTCATGGACGACGTTATTGCCGGGCGGCCCATCTTTGCTTTTCCGTCCCGTCGAGGGGGTTTCAGGCTGCGTTATGGCAGGTCAAGAAACACAGGTCTATCAGCCGTTGGTATTCACCCGGCCACTATGCTTGTGCTTGAAAATTTCCTTGCTGCGGGAACGCAGATGCGTCTGGAGCTGCCGGGGAAAGGCTGTGTCACACTTCCTGTGGACACCATTGAGCCTCCCGTTGTTTTGCTCGAGGATAATTCGGTTGTCAGGGTGACAATGGATAATTTTGCTGATGTTAAAGGCAAAGTCCAGAAAATCCTGTTTCTAGGCGACATACTGATTAGCTTCGGAGATTTCCTCTACAGCAATAAGGCGCTTCCCTGCTCAGGTTATGTTGAGGAATGGTGGGCTAAAGACCTTCAAAACGTAGTCAACGACAAGTTTGGTGGCGATTGCAAGAGAACATCGGAAGTGGCCCAGGTTTCCGCGGATAGAATCAACTACTTCTTGGAGGATCCGTTTAGAAATAAGCCCACAGTAAAAGAGGCTATTTTACTCAGTTTAAACTTGGGTTTGCCTCTACATCCTGCCAGCACCTTCTTTTGGGGCGGCTTAGCCAACGTGCAAGAAGTTGAATTATTACGAAAATGGATAGCATCGACAGATGTCACTTTTAACGAAGGACTTGTCTGCGGAATCTCGGGAACAGCCAGCCCAGACGTTATAACGTTGCTTCGGCGGGTCTTTGCGCTCCATAAGCTGGATAGCGATAAGGTTTCGCTTGAAGGCGAAGAAGCCGCAGCATTAACTTTCGGCCTTGGCTATGGCACTGCAAAAATAGTTGACTGCACCCAGACCGCAAGCGTTTTCGAGGCATTAAGCATGCTAGCTGGGGTGCAGGTGAAAGATAAAGCCCCTACCTATGTTGGGGGGCGAATGGGCAGGCCTGAGAAAGCAAAGAGGCGCGAGATGAAACCCCTTGTGCATGTTCTTTTCCCCGTTAGCTTAGCAGGAGGAACACATCGTGATCTTTGTGAAGCGGCAAAGCAAGATCATGTTTTCGTTGAAATGGTTAAGCGCAAGTGCCCCGAATGCAAAACCTATACTCGAAAAGTGAAATGCGACAGTTGTGGATGCCTAACAGTGGTTGAGAAAGCGTGTCCTCGTTGCGGTAGACCTGTGAAGGACGCTGGTTGTGCTGCGTGCAAGACGGACGCTGTTATGTATCAGCGGCAGTCAGTTAACTTCAAAGATTTGGTTAACGAAGCCTGCAAGTCCCTCGGTTATTCAACGCCGAAAATGCTGCGGGGTGTAAAAGGGTTAACTAATAAGGATAAGACTCCCGAGACGATTGAGAAGGGGATTTTGCGGGCCAAGTACGGGTTGTCAGTTTACAAGGATGGAACCATTCGTTTTGATGCTACAAATGCACCTCTGACTCATTTCACTCCTGATGAAGTCGGGGTGCCCGTCGAAAAAATCAGGCAGTTAGGCTACGGGTACGACCATCTTGGCAAGACTTTGACTGAACCAACCCAAGTTTGTGAGCTCAAAGTGCAGGATGTCGTGATTCCATGGCGGGCAGGAGAATACTTTATTCAAATTGCCGCTTTCATTGATGATTTGCTCGTTCGAGTCTACAAGTTGCCGCCTTACTACAACGTGAAAAAGACTGAGGACCTTGTTGGACATTTGCTTTTTGGTTTGGCGCCTCATACGTGTGCCTGTATTTTGGGGCGGGTTGTCGGCTATACAGACCGTGATGTGATTTATGCTCATCCCATTTGGCACTCGGCTAAACGGCGGGACTGTGACGGTGATGAAGACGCCATTATGCTTGGACTAGATACGCTTCTTAACTTTTCCCGTATTTATTTGCCTGCTCAGATAGGTGGAATCATGGATGCTCCCATTCTTCTGATTCCATTTGTGAACACTAAGGAGGTGCAGCGGCAAGCGCATGATTTTGATGTTGACGCTTCTTACCCGCTTGAATTCTATAAGAGAACCTTGGATAAAGGCGAATCTCGAACTGTGAGCTCCATTATGGATGTTATCAGCCACAGGTTGGGCACTGAAGCGCAGTTTGAGGGTTTCCAATATACCACTCCTGTCACCAACATCAATCTGGGCAACGCCAACAGTTCCTACAAGGAATTCAAATCAATGATTGAAAAACTCAATATGCAACTTGGACTCGGAGAAAAAATCGACGCAGTTGACGTTAAACGAGTCGCTCTCAAAGTTTTGAACACTCATTTCATGCGTGACATAGCAGGGAACCTGCGAGCTTTCTCAACGCAGGGATTCAGGTGCAAGTCGTGCAACAAAAAGTTCCGCCGTTTACCCCTTAAAGGAAAATGCTCTTTCTGTGGTGGCAAACTAACCCTCACTGTCTACCGAGGCGGCATAGAAAAGTACTTGGTTGCTGCGCAGCAGCTTGTAGACAATTATGGGTTACCCAACTATTACACACAACGCATGAACTTGATCAAAGAGGAGATAGCTTCTATGTTTGACAACAAAAAGCCCAAGCAGGCTACGCTTTTCGATTTTAAGTAGCCTAAAGCTTTTCAACTTAAACCAAGATGTTATCTATTCGGTGAAAACTCATAAAAGCCGGTTTGCATCCTAACGCTTACTTAAAGAATGTCAGAAATGTAAAGGCTGGTATTAGTGCGAGAAGCAAAATCCTAAAAGAACTTGAAGGCCAACCTTCTGCAGCGTCGAGGATCGCCAAGGATGCTGGTTTAAGTTACAGCGTCGTTATGCATCATTTACGGCTTCTACAGAACGAGGGCATTGTCGACCGTAAAGGACATCACCCTTCATACTGGATTTCTACTGGATTGGGACAAAAGCGCCTGGTTGGTTAGAACGTGCATTGGCATGGTGCTTGCTGGCATTTTGGGCATTTATGATTGTACTTATTGATCGCAGCTTTCTCAAGGTCAATTCCCATAATGTTAGCCAAAGACGCAAGCCAAGCAATCACATCAGCAAACTCTTTTTGGTAGCCTCTCTATCGAGAGTTCCTTTTTTAAGCTCTTCCCCTAATTCGTTGACTTCATCGACAAGCCAATTATAAGTGCCTTCTGTTCCCCGGTCGAAATCTCTTTTGAAGTAAAGCCGTCGCATCATTTCTTGGAATTCACAGATTTGCATAAGTCCACCGAACGCTGATTACTTAACTTGGCTCAAATAAAAAATTATCTTGTCCAAAGATGTTTTTGGCATAACATTAATTAGTATTCAGTGCATTGGGGTGAGCAGGGATATTAGTGAGTACCGGCAGACGAAAAAAGAAAGAATCTGGTCCAATGCCTGCAGCAAGTGCGGGCTTGCTAAGGTTCTTTGAGGAAGAGACCGAAGGAATAAAAATAAGGCCTGAACTCCTTGTTGTCTTTGCGGTTTCTTTGATTGTTATTTCTGTTTTAGCAAGAGCCCTTTTTGCTTAATCGCCCGCTTCATCGTCTGGGTGAAGTAGCATGCAATACTTCTATTCTTTGGACCGAATTAAGGTGTAAGAATAGTTCGCTTCTTTCTTCTCGACTCGTAACCTGCGGGATAGGCTGAGCCATGGTTGAACGCAATACAATTGCTTCTGCTTCGGAAAGCCAGATTCCTGAGGGTTCAAGGGTTACCGCTGCCAAGACACCTTCAAAACCGTAAGCTGGGTCAATGATTACTCTGATTTTTTTGCCCACGTTTCGTTCCAACATGTGAAATATTGACGGGGGCAAATCTTGGCCTGACATAACCTTCGCAAACTAATATGATTGTTATTATTGAGATAAAACAGTTGCCATCCTGAGTGATGTTAAATTAGACTTGTAGGAACGGCGAACCTCTTTTTTCCTTTGTCACTTTACCTTTTTTTTGCGTAATTATATAGACTTTGATTTGCGCTATGCTCAAAAACATGTATTTATTGCCACCGTACAAGTATGGCGTTGGCTAAATTTTAATAAGCGTCAACTAATCCATTAAGAAGCCAACTGTGACTAACATGGAGACTAACGATTCCCTCAATCATTCAATAGACGACGCCAAAAAACATTACTCGTCCATGTTCTTTCTTCCTTCATTCAAAAAAACCCTGCTAGCAGACGCTGGTCTCTGCCTCGTGATCGGTCTCCTCAGTTTCGCTGTATATCCTAAAATTGGGTTATTCGCTGGGGTGGCTCTTGGGCTTTCCCTTTTCGCCTTAACGTTTACCGCTGATTTTGTGATGAGCCATCTGCTCCTTAGGCGAGACCCAATCTATATTCTGCGCCGAACCGCCGTACTTTCTCTCTTTGGTTTGGTTTTTTGGGGTGTCTTCATTTTAATCGGCGTACTACTGTCATTCGCATTTAATAGTTGGCTAGTTTGGGTTGAACTTAGCCTACTTGGCTACGGCATCAACGTAACGTTGAGAATCGTCGTACTTACGGCAACCTCTATGGCTGCCAACTGGAAGAAGGGACTATGTGTTTTGTTTCAGCCGGTTCTTTGCGTAGCGGCGTTTGTTGTCTTTTTGGCTGGTATTAAGGGCGCTTTGCCTTTACAGGTTTTGCCCTATATCGTTGTTGCACCGGTAATTGGCTTGGTTGCGGTGCTTGTTTTTTATGGTTCTATAGAGCGCTTAAGCAAAAGCTATTCGATGTCCTCGATGGCATTGTTTCAGGCTTTTATCGTCAACTGGGTAACCGGTATCAACACCCCTCTTGAAAGCCATTTCGAAAAGATGGGACAAGATGCAGACATCGAAGTTAACTTGATAAAATTTGAAAGCTCAAAGCCAAAAGCCGCTATAATCGTTCCACAGGTTCATCCTGGACCCTTCAAGAACATCGGCAGTAGCCTTCTACCTTCCCTCCTAAAAAACAGCTTTGAATCTCAATACGGCTGCGGCACCTGCACGCCTCTTGGAATTCTAGGTCACGAACTTGACTTAGCATCGCAAGAGCAAAATCACAAGATAGTATCGCAGGTTTTGTCCTCAGCAGACTTTCGCGCACAAGAGACTTTTGCATCGCCTTTCGTAAGAGTGACTGAAGGCGTCGCAACTGCTTCCTGTCAAGTTTTTGGCGACATGGTTTTTCTTTCTTTCACGCTTGCCCCTAAAACAACTGAAGATTTACCTCAAGAGCTTGGTCACTTTGTAAGTGAGGAAGCCACAAAGCTGGGTTTAAAACATGCCCTCGTAGTTAACACACACAACAGCTTAGAAAACGACACCCTTGACACTGACCAACATTTAAGTGATCTTCAAGCTGCCGCTTCGAAGTGCCTGCAGAAAGTCCTAACGCTGCCGACCCACCCGTTCATGACGGGTTCAGCAAGCGTTTTTCCCAAAGAGTTCTCTTTGAAGGCTGGGATGGGAACAGGCGGAATAACAGCAATTGCTATAGAAGTAGAAAAACAGAAAACTGCCTACATTGTAATAGACGGCAACAATATGATTCCAGGTTTGAGAGAAAAGATCCTTACGGCACTGAATTTCTTGGGGTTCGACGACGGCGAAATCTTCACAACAGACACTCATGCAGTAAGCGCCTTGGTTACTGGGCGACGTGGCTACCACCCAGTCGGAGAAGTCATGGACAACGAATTGCTCACTCGATACATCTGCGAAGCAGCCAAGAACGCAGCAACAAACCTCGAGGGCTCGCGCGCCGGTTTTCTGCATTTGGTTGTTCCACATGTCAGAGTCATCGGGGAAGCTCGCCTTAAATCATTGACTATTCTGGTTGACAAGGCAATTCAAAGAGCCAAGCAAACGTTGATCCCCGTTTTTGGCTTGGAAGCTCTAGTTTTGCTCTTGCTTTTGGTTGTCTTGCTGAGGTAATCAGGATTATTCATCGCTGTTAGTTCAAGGCTTCAGGTTTTTTATTGTTCTGCGTGGCTTTCTCTTGAGTTCTGTACCGCAAATTTGGCATTCCTTAGTTTTGCTGTCAGCAGGGTATTCTCGGTGGCAGGCGGGGCAGTACCTTACCCATTCGAGGAGTCGTTTGATGCCGAAAGTGGCGAGTGCGTGAAACTCGATTCCTAACTTAGTTGCAACGTTCTGAATTGAGTAGTCGTCAGTTACTATCTGGGGTGCGTAGCCTGCTTCTTTATACTCAAGTGCCAAAGCCAAAAGCTCCACGTCCGCCCCTGATAGCTTGAATGAATCGCCTACTTTGATAGCAGACGATTTAGTTTTAGAAGCGAAGTTTTCTGAGGGGGCTTTGATCTTTAGTTTGCCACTTTCTATGGCTGTTTCAAAACGGACTTTAATCAGTGAGTTCCTTTTTATTTCCTCTTCAACCTTTGGTACAGTTACCTGTTCCTCCCCTGAAGCGAAAGGGTCAAAGCCAGCCAAGAACGCTGAAGTATCTAAAATCACAACTCTTCTACACTGATTGTTTGGCGGATTTTTCATTCTATTCCCTTAAATAAAAGCCGATTTCTCAGACGATCATAAAAGTCATTTTCGAACCTAATAAACGAAGTTACATTTTTTGACATTGTAATTTTTAACGTGGGCTCATTAACCACTTTACGGTAATTCTTGCCGTCAATAACAACCAGCGTTTCTTTGGGTCTAATCACGTTTAAGGTGATTGTACAGTCGGCTGGAAAGACAAGGGAGCGAAACACTGTTAACGCGCAAATTGGTGTTATGACAAAACAGTCTACTGCAGGATCCAGAATTGGGCCTCCTGCAGAAAGAGAGTAACCCGTAGAACCTGTTTGGGTAGCTACGATCAAGCCGTCAGCTTGACATTTGAGAATTGGCTTACCCTCTTTACAAATCTGCGCATAAATAATTTTTGACGGCTCGCCAGCAGATAAAACAACGTCATTCAGTGCATCGGGCATTGCCTCTCCCCCTGCACAAACCGAGAGTTTGGAACATTTTTCTATTTTAAATTCGCCTTTTAGAACTTTTCCTGTTGCTTCAATGGCGTTTTTTGGTTCAACTTCTGTTAGAAAGCCTCTGACACCCATATTAACAGCTAAAATGGGCGGTTCGGGTTTCGGCAAAGAAATACATGTACGCAGAATTGTTCCATCTCCACCGATGGCGATTAAAAAGTCAGCTTTCATTTTGGAAAGAGGAACCATTTCTCCTTCTGTGGTGACTTTTCCCGATAGACTGTCTTCGATGTATACCTTCAAGCCTTTGCCGCTCAGATACTGCGCCAACTCATCTGTGAGTTTAAGTGCTGGTTTTTTATCGTACCGTGCGATAAGTCCCACAGTTTTGAACAACTTATTTCACCATTCTACGAAATAGCGTAAACTTAGTAAGTATTAAGCTTTTAAGGCAAAAACTTCTTTCTCTCAATCTTCACTTTTGACCTCAATTATTTTTAGACCTAACAAACTTGGCCATTTGTTGGGTTAAGACTCATATCGCAAGCCTATTATTAATTAAAGTCCGGGTGTCAGCATCAAGACCGGCAAGTTATTGAGCTCAATACTCAACCAATTTGAAAGGCTCGCATTGAAACTGAGCCATTCTGGAAGCCTTCATGGATGAATTTTAGGTTATCCTCTTTTTTCTGGAGTCCAACCGTATATATCATAGGCAAGTAATGGTCTTGAGTGGGTACGGCATACATCGCTTCTTTTCCAATGTCAAGATAGTTAAAGAGGTTTTCATGTTTGCCAGAGACTAAGAATTGCTTGATTTTCTGGTCGAAACTTAATGCCTAGTCGTATGGTTTGGCATCGGTATCGAAATCTATTAAACCTAAGTTATGGACAATGTTGCCGCTGCCGATAATGAGTANNCTCTGAGGCCAACTTGTAGTGGTACTCAAGTGACTTTGCGTTCCAATCGTTGTAGGGCGAGTAATCAAGGCTCATCTCAAAAACGGGGATATCAGCATGTGGATACATGTGCTTTAAAACTGCCCACGCTGCATGGTCTAATCCCCACTCGCCACATTTTATTTTGGTTGATTTGACTATTTTGATTGTGAGATCGGCGTTTTCTGGCGAGCCTGGACTTGGATATGAAAGGCGGTACAATTCGTCTGGGAAACCGTAGAAGTCATAGATTGTCTTGGGCTTATTGACGCATGTGACGAAGGTTCCATCTGTTAGCCAATGCGCAGATATTACAAGAATCGCTCGGGGTTTGGGTAATGCCTTAGCGGCTGAAACGAGGCTACGGGTATATTCATTGTTTAATGTTATGTTCATGGGGGAGCCGTGGCCAATGAATAGAACAGGCATGATGTCAAGCGGTTTTTCCATGGGGTAACCAACTTAGCTTCTTAGTCTGGGTTCTTTAATAATTTATCACTCTTAAAAAACGCTAATAATGTCAAGACTTCATGCAAATATAAGCTTTTGTCCGCGTAAACTTTTGGGTGCTGTCTGCTAATCGGTTAACT
>PLSP01000039.1 GCA_003165195.1 Candidatus Bathyarchaeota archaeon
TTTGCCTTCACCTTTTGATAGAAACCTGATTATCTCGTAGGTCTCAGGGTCTAATTGAATTGGGCAATGCTTGACTCTTGGTTTTTTACTCATGTCTTAACCATCTCTACACCACAATGTTTATATAGTAGTGTTTGCACTACTCGCCTATTTAAATCTATCCCTAATACTTAACAGTTTTTGTCACAATCGCCAAAACAAGCCCAAAGCAGACTCCTTTCATAAATTTAAAGAATTATTTAAAGTTCAACATAACCAAAACTGTTAACGGACGTATGGGGATGCATCACGGTGAAATGGGGACGCTATGTACGTACAAACTTCGAGGGCTGACAATGGCTGGGGAGTGATTTAGGGCTTAGTTTAACAGTTCTTGTTGATTATAGGCTTAGATTGTGGTTGTTTTGGTCAGAACTTGCTGGTTTAGCGGTTAATGTTGATTATAACANNTAAACCCCTAAAATAGACGCAAAGACGCACGGCTGTATGATAAAGGCGTATGTGTGGCTTTTTTGCTTGTTTTAGGGTTTAATCCTCTTTCATATCTAATTCGTACCTTAACCAATCAAGCCAAATCGGTCTAACGGGTTTACTTAACTCTTCTAATATCGCTTTATCTTCACTACTTAACTCGGTCTTAGGGCATGCATACACGTTATTAGTATTGGACTTAGTATTGGACTTGTTAACATTATCCTTATAGTGGTTATGTAATAAGTGGTAGAAATTGAGGTTGTGGATTCGGGTTATTAGGTTGGTTAATGCGGTTAAGTTGACTATGTGGCGAATGCCGAACTTTTTGGCTATGGGTCTGACTCCTAACATATTGTGGGGTCGGTTGGTTACCACGGTTTTTATGTCGAATCGGCTGTTGGGTACAAAACGGAATCGCGGAACGCGGCATTCTATAAACCAAAACTTGCGGTAATAGTAATCGTGTGACTGGTAACTTGCTTCTATGTGTATGTTGTAAACTATGCCGTCACGGGTCGGAACTTCCAGCTTAAAATCTATTCCCTGTTCTTTAGTGCGTTTCCAATGTTTAGGGTCGGTTGGGTTGTGGTATGTGATTTTAAAGCCTAACTCTTTTTGTAAGGGTTTTAGTTCATTCAAGATTTCCATTTCGTAATTATAGCCCATGCTGTCAAGTTTACCGAGTTGGTCACTATCGTAATCGTCAAGTGTGTGGGTATTCAACCGCTACGCTCTCCTAACAGGAAGGTTTATTAATCAGCTATTTAAGCTTAACGGTTAAGTTAGTGTCTGGGCACAGCGTTATCACGCTACGTGTAGCGTATTTATAATTTAGAAGAACGCTACCGTTAATGTCTCAAAAGGTTGTGATGCACTACATGTAGTGTTAAATAGAGCTAACTGTACACTACAGGCAGTCAGCTATTTAAGTTTAATGGTTAAACTAAGTGTGGAAAGTAAACTGATTAATCAATATGATTAATCAGTTTATTCAAGCCGAAATTGAGCATGGACTTTCCTATGGAGAGTTTATAAGTTGGGCTTATGTCGTGTGTATTAAGATAGTGAGAAAATGAGTAATGAAGAACCAAGCCTCTTAGACCCAGAAGACAAAAGAGCCACATTTCATAACAAACGGCGAACTCTGATAAAGGAAACCCTTGATTCTTTCAACACGGAACTTAATAACCTAATGGCATTCACAAACGATAAGAACGAGCAAAAAATAGCCTTTAGCGACACGATTAGAAAACTTGTTCAAGAAACGATAAACTATTATCTATATGTTCTTCAACCAACATCACCAACAGCAGAAGAACAAAAAGAACGCTGGAAGAACATAGAGCAAATCCTTGAAAAACTCAAACCTTAACTTTTTTTGGTGTTGTTCATGAAGGATAAAACTTTTATAAAATGTCCGTGGTGCCACAGAAACACGTCAACGTTTACTTATGAAAAGGATGATAAAACTTGGATTATGACGGAAGGTGAAATGTCCACATCTTCATTAGATTGCGATTCTTTGATTCTTAGAATTTGCCCTAAATGTGATATGCCTTTTCAGGTAATAACGGAGAATGACAAATTAGAAGTAGAAAAAAGAGAACCGCAAAAGGTTGAATTTAGCTAATTAAAAAAACGAGACTAAAAAAGAGGAAAAAGGCTAATCAGTCTATTTTGACTTTTTCTTTTGCTTTGATTAGTTCTTTTTGGATTGTTGGTAGGCTTAACACTTTATTCATAGTGTTCGTGTTTTCTGCTAACTGTGCTTTCAGTCCTTTGTTTTCTTCTCGTAGCTCCGTGATTAACTCCATTAACGTCTTTGTTTGCGAATCGAATTTTTGGGCTAACTCTTCCACTTTCCGAGACTGTGAGCCGTAGCCGTTTATCGTTAAAAACTTGAATGCTTCCAGATATGCGGTTTTAACTGTTAGCTCTGTGATTGCGTAGTCGTTTCTTGCTCCGTCTCTTTTGTGACCTACCATAGCATCTTTAACTTCTTGAGTAGTTTTAGCTTGAAGTACCGCATTCATGAAAGCGTCTCGTAAGTGCTTAGTTTGCCATAGCTCACTTTTGCCGTTAAAGCCCTTTTTAACAACAGTTTTAAGCATCTCGTTTATGCCACGGACACCTAACTGTTCACCACGAAAAGACACAAACAGCCAACCTTCTTTTGGAAAGCCACGGCTCTGCAACATAATTCTAATTTCTTCTAAAGCTTCTCTGCTTATGCATGTTTGTTGCCATTGATTGGTTTTTTCCCGTCTCTGTTTACGGTATAAATCCTCTGTTGTTGGAATAGCCCAATCGCCTTTTTCGTCATAGAATGGAAACGTCTCAATCTTCATATTAGCTACGTCAATTTCTGAGAATCCGCTTTGATAAAGAGATAGCAAAACAGCCCTATCCCTTGCATTGTCGCATAGTCGATAAAGAAGTCTAACTGTGCCATTGTCGGGAATCCATTCATTGTCAACCTTGTCTTTTTCGCTGGGATTGATTTTTACCTCTCCACGGCTAAACAGTAGTTTAACTCCGCTTTTTGCGAAGAATGACATAACAGTTCTTAGCTGTCCGTGAATGGTTGCCATGCGAAGGTTTTTTGTCTCTAAGCTGTTTTTGTACTTGACAACTTGCTGTGCCCAATATCTACGCTTAATCATGTCAGTTGTTGTTAGGCTTTCAACCCTTGATTGAATAATGTCGGAAGGTGTTTTGTAAGGCGTGTTTTCGATTGCCCAATTTAGAAACTTAGCGAAGTCACCACTATAATTTTTTATGGTTCTTTCATTGCCGATTAGCTCAAACCAATTTTGCACAGCTTTATCGTTTTTCCAGTCGTTAGCAACAGCCATGCTTAAGCACCCCCTACAGTTAGACCGCAAGCCTTAAAGAATTTTTGCACGTTGAATCTCTCGTTATCCTCTGAAAAAAGTTTAGCCATGTCTTGGGCTATTTCAAATTTGGTTTTTGCGTCACTTGTCTTAATCAATTTAGCTAAGGCTTCGAAGTGTTGCTTAGTAAACATGTGCAATCACTCCCTTGTTGTTTATCCCTCTAAAGTTTTTGGTATTTAGCTGTCTAACTGCAAAAACTCTAATTAGGTAACAACAGCCCAATAGTACTTTCCCTATAGGTCAGCTCGGGGCTTAACCGCCTATTTGAACGTCGAAAACAGTTACAAATAGTAGACCCCTCCCTCCTATCTCTTTTCCAAGGCTTGATTGGTTGCTATGTTTTTATGGTTGAATTCTTGTGCAGCCAAGAGTCCCAATGTAGAAAACTTGCTTAGAGGCGAATTGATACCACGTTAAAGTTAGTTGTTATTTGGCTTAAAGAGCAAAAAGTTTTTCATTAAAAACAGTAGGAAAACTCGCTAAGAATATACTCCGAGTTTTTCAACGAAAAGAGGAAATTAGGTGTTTTCATTCACACCTTATTTTGAAGATTAGAGGAGTAAGGTTGGAGTTTTATGGGCTGTATGTTGCAGATGATGAGACTTGAGTGCCTTTTGCAGTTACCAGTTTGATTGAATAGCTTGTTCCACTTTGCAAAACGTTTTTCCCGTTTAGATTTATGAGCAAGGTTCCTGCGGTGTTGTGTGGAATTGTCAGGGCTGTTATGGTATAGTTGGCTCCGTTGACATATGCAGTATTAACAACGGTTGAGCCAGTGCCGCCTGAGTTTTGTAGTTGAACTACAATTGTATCGTTAGTAAGAGTCTGAGTGCCATAAAGGGTACCTCCTGCCACAAATTGGACGTTTGTGATTGAGACTTGCTCTGTGTTTCCCATGAGTCCGATGGTCATTCCTCCCATCCATGCTGCGACGACGACGCTGACTGCTACGGTAACTGCTATCAGAATGATCGATGCTACTACTGGGCTTAGGGCTTTCGAGTTCTTCTTAAATTTTCTGTAGTATTTGTTCATTTTATTTTCGACTCTTTGAGTTGTTAGCATGTTTCTCTCGCGTTAGCTATTAAATATTATGACTCAATATATGATGTGGCTGTGTGTTGAACAAAAATACGGACTACACTGCAAATCTTCGTTGATTTTGAAATTTGACTGACTTAAGTCAAAGTTAGCGCGCGGTTAAATTTTTGTCTCCTATCCCAAATAATGATTAGTTAACAAACCTAACACCTGTATGCAACTAGCTAACTCTCTGCAAGCAAGACGGCAGGTCAGAAACACAATCAAACACGCAAACGGATACCTAAACGGATACCTAAAACAAGTCAAAGTTTATCGCTTGCGTTTCTTGAGGTAAACAAGCAAACCAGCAGCTCCGACCACTGCTACGAAAACGATGGCAACGGTTGCAGCTAGAAAAGGTTTCTGAGTGGATGAAAGCGTGCCCTGATAAATCAACCCCAAATCCTCCTCTTGGACGAGCCATGCTAAGAGAAGTTCATAATTACCGAAGATGCAGCTCCAGAAACCACAATTTCTCCATTCTCGTAGCTCCAGCCATTTCTAGTTAAAGTTTGTGTACCATCAACATATACTGATGTCGGTTGCTCGTTCAAAGAAAAAGTTTGGTTTCCAACGCCGTCAACTGTATAGCTTATGTTAGTGTTCAGGTCAAAGTTATTTATTGACACATCAGCGCCCAGTGCGGTTACTGTAAAGTTTGAGGTAACTCCGTTCAAAGTCAAATTGTTGAACGTAAGTGCGTCACCGTATTGGCTGAAACTATTCAGCGTTATTGAATTGGCAAAGCTTACACTGTTATCGCTTGCTCCCAAAAAAGCGGTGTTAGCCGCTACGTTAACCGTCGAAGCTGAATAAGAGTTAAGATTCGCTGAAAAACTGAACTGATCAGCCGAGTCAGTCAGGTACTCCGGTGTTCCATAGGTCTGATAGGTGTAAACATTCACGACTGGGTTTGCAGGATTAGTCATGTTAAAAGTGTAAATTCGAGCGATGGCCGCACTTTGTTGATCGTTTAATTCTTGCATGTTGAAGAAGATTTCTTCTCTGTTCCCTACCATTTTGTTGTATGCTGTCGCGCCATCACCAATATCGTGCCCATTTAGTGTCATAAACACGTTAGGATAGTTATTTAGAAGGGTTTCAAAGTTGGTGGCCCAAGCGACGTCTGCAGGATTAGATGTATAGCCATATCCGCCATATCCATTAAGAAAATTATGTGTTGCCACAATCACGTTTACATTTGGATTACATTGAAGAAGGGTCTGCATCCAATCTAAAACTGTTTGGTTAGCATCATATTCGATGTTAATAACCATAAAATGATAATTGCCGTAATTAAATTTTACAGCTGTATCTTTGCCATCTGAAATGTCTCCCACCCAGTAAGGCTGTTGCCTCATAATTGTGACGTTCAACGCAGGGTAGTTTCCGCCGAGCCACGGGGAGTCTGGATTCCCAAGGCCAATTCCAGCACCAAGTTGGTCGTGGTTCCCCGCATCCCAACAGTAAGGAACACCGTTATTGTAAAGCTGCATCAGGGCATTGTTTGCATTGGTCCAATCGTCAGTGGAAGTGGCGTCTTGTACAATATCCCCTGTATGAATAACCATGGCAAGATTCAAGGCGCTACTACTATTCACTATCCAACTGGTTAAACCATCAAATAAGCTTGGGTCAGCGTCGCTCAAATATTGGGTATCTGTTATTTGAATTATGCTAAATCCATCGATGCTTGGCGGAGAAGTTTCAAGTGAAGAAATTTTGTTTTGTAGATTTGAAACTTGTTGATTTAACAAATCAATGTTGGAATTTTCTGATGCTATTTGACTTTCAACACTTGTTACGTTAAATGCATTAATTTCTGAGTTATCAGCTGTTAATTCGCTCTGGTAACCTGAAAGCTGATTTTGAAGCCTTGCAAGTGACGAGTTTTCAGAGGTGACTTGGGTTTGCAGGGTGGAAATTTCGGTTTTCATTGAATTAATCGTCGAGTTGTCGGAATTGATTGTTGAGTTTTCAGACAAAGCTTGGCTCTGCAGATTCGCATTTTGGCTTTTCAAGGTTCCAATTTGGTTCTGGGCACTTGTTAACTGCGCATCCTTAGCCTTCAAGGCTGATGTGTAATTAGCGACAATTCCACCTATCACAATTATGAGCAGCAGGCATGACAACCCTACGCCTAAAGCAACTTTTCTACTAACAGCTTTCTTCTCACCCAAGGATTGCCGTCTCTTTCCCGTAAACCCTTTACAAATACCTAAGGCTTAACTTTCTTTTTAAAACCTTGCCAAAGTTCTGCTTAACCCCTTAAAAGATATCTTCGGGTTAAAAACATACAAAAATAGTTTCAGTTAATCCGCTTAACACAAAATAATGGGACAAGGACAGTGAGCTTAACCGTCCGTCAAAATAAGTCACCCAAATAGTAATCTCATAATTATAAAATCAACAGATAAGATGGGCCGGGGCCAATTAAACAGTTTTTCTCAAGGCAGCGAAGACAGCTGGTTTTGCAGGTCTGAAATTTCTATGTTCAAGGTGTTAATTTCAGTGTCATCTGAAGCTATTTGGTTCTTAAGACTTGCTATGTTTGAGGTGAGCGAGCTATCTGCGGTTAATCCACTCTGAGTAAATGAAATCTGATTTAGAAGCTGCGTAAGCGTCGAGTTGTCGGACGCAACCTGGGCTTGCAGGGTGGAAATTTCGGTTTTCATTGAATTAATCGTCGAGTTGTCGGAATTGATTGTTGAGTTTTCAGACAAAGCTTGGCTCTGCAGATTCGCATTTTGGCTTTTCAAGGTTCCAATTTGGTTCTGGGCACTTGTTAACTGCGCATCCTTAGCCTTCAAGGCTGATGTGTAATTAGCGACAAGCCCACCTATAACAACCAAAAGCACCAGACATGACAACCCCACTCCAAAAACAACTTTACTATTGAACAACTTTCCTCTCACCCAAGGATTGCCATCACTTTACCTTAAACATATACAAATAGATACCCAAGGAATCGGTTTCTCTTTAAAACCTTGCTATCAATGCAGCTTTTTCCTTTAAGAAAGGCAATTCCAAGCTAATATTTGCAAAACAATTTACTAATCTGGCTTTAATATATAATATCGGCGTAAGGCAGAGCGATAGAAGTTATGCAAGTTTTGCTTTGTCCAAAAGTTATCATAAATGTTGGTTTCTTTTTTCACTTGAGCATCATATTAGTCTGAAAAGTTCACTACTGACCATTCTGTTTCTCAAACAGTACGTTAGGATATGAGTTTGGGTGGTCTTTCATAATTTTTTGAAACTTTTTTATCGACACATTCTCTACGGCAAAATTGAGCGTAGGCGGTTCAATTCCACCTTTTTGCCATAGATAATCAACAACCTTGTTTTGTTTGCCTTTACCCTCGAAGGCTGCAAATCGAACTTTGAAGTTATTTTGAATCAAGATTTTGAAGATTTCACCTATTTTTTCATGAAGAAGGTTAGCATGTAATTCTACAAGAATTTTCAGGTCGCCCTTAAGCGTCTGAGTCATGCCTTTGAATATTTCGTATTCGTAGCCTTCCACGTCCATGCGAATAAAACTCGGCAAAGGCTTATTCTTGAGGAATGTGTCAACTGTTTCTTTAGTGATGCACTGGACTCCTATAATTTTGCCTCCTGCAGTATTTTTATTCATGGAAGATAGATTGCAAGAGCTGGAAACATAAATTTCGGATTCTTCGTTGCATTCCCCAAATGCTAATTGAAAAGTGTCCACGTTTTTTACGTTATTAAGCTGCAGGTTTTTTTTCAGTAATTCCCTGTTATCTTGTACAGGTTCGACTGCGTAGACTTTTCCATTTGCTCCTACAAGTTGAGACTCAATTAATACATAGTAGCCGATGTTAGCGCCAACATCTAAGACGACATCTCCTTTCTTGATAACGCCGCTGCCAATCAAGTAATCAGTGGCCATAATCTCTCTTTTCCTATTCAAAAATAAGTCCTTATGAATAGCCCCATTTTTAGGAAAAAGCAGCATTTTGGAATTGTTTACTTTAACTATGGTGCCATTCTTAGGCAAATATCGCAGACGCTGTAATTGAAGCAGAAAGCTCTCAAGCAATATCGCGGAGGCTATGAAAACGGTCTTTTCAAAGCCTCTTTTAGGAGCCATTTTAACAGTTCTATGAAACGGAATCTGCGTTATTCTAAGCCTCTGAACTTTTAGCATTGACCAGCACGTTTCATATCTAAACCGTTTTCCCAATTCGTACCCTAATTAATACCACAATTGAATTTGACGTAAAATTCTGTGCCAAATATTTGCTGATCTTAGGTACGACTAAAAATGATCGGAAGCTCAAAAGACAGATCTTTAACTCTTTGGATGTTGAAGGGCAATCCACACATACCCGTTCTCAGCGTGACTTGAGCATGGGTCAATTTTGACTCTTTTGCCAAAATCCTCCGTTACGCATCCGCAACGATATACAATCTTAGCCAAATTCAACCCTCAAAGCCATTAGGTAATAAATTTATATTTAAAGCATATGAATTTAGACTCCATAAAATATGGATTGCTTCACCAATCACCATTGAAGATTGTGTGCAACTATCTTAACTCGGTCAGATTTCAATTTGTTAAAAATGGAATAAAGATAACCTTGCCCAAAATCAGCCTTAATGTTGGTCATATAACCAACCAGTAAAAACTTTAGCTTTCAGTTTTGCCTTTGACCGAATCAGCAAAGAAAGGGTAAAGGAATACTTCATCATTCAATGGTTCGATATTAATTTTAAGGTGTTTATACATCGCCTTAAACAATTCAAGAAGTCTCTGATGTCCTATCTTTATGTCTCCATTGCTAAGAATGTGTTCACGGTAAACCTTGTAGGCGACCAGCACTTCTTTCGATTCATGATAAATGACGGGTAATTGGTTCATTGCTTCCACAAATTTTACGCTGTGAAAGTCAAAGCGATAAGCCATTAATTGTTGAAGAATCTTTAGTTTTAAGCGTCTTGTTTCATTGCGTTTATACTACCAATTTGAAATTTGGACACCAAGCAAACCCGAAACTAAAGCAGAAACAACAATCGATAGAACAGTATATCCGAAGTCGTTTGAAACTGACATAGGCACAATTAACGCAAAACTTAGCTTAAAATTTGTGGTCTCTTACTATGATGCAAAAACTTAAACGATAAATCAGTTGATTATCAAAGCATGAGCTATGAAGAGATAGTAATTTCGGTTCTTGGGGTTGTGGGTACAGCAAGCATTATTTCAGCTTGTTTAACTTATGTTTTTGATAAAAGGAAGAAAATAGCTTTCAGAGAACAAGAGTACAAGGAAATGCGTTACAAGGCAATGGTTTTGCATATGAAGTGTTTACTCAAACCAACCGATTTAAAATATATGCAACACCAGCGCCCAGACTTAGAGAGCATAGAAGATGTGAAAAACGAAGTCGAAACTGAGTGGTATAATTCGCTTTTGTTTGCTTCCGATGATGTTATAAAGTCTCTGAAAGAGTTTATTCAAAAACCCAATAATGTATCTTATGCCAAAACTGTCTTTGCTATGAGAAAAGACTGTTGGAACAAAAAAACAAATTTAAAAGCAGAAGAAACCTATTTGTGATTTTGCTTAAAATTACCATGAAGACACCATTACCGAGTAAATTCAAATGTTAGGAACTTCGCTATTTAGAATAGATAAGTCTTAAATCTGAAAAGCGTAGAAATAGAACTGAGGAAGCAAAATGAGCGTTGTTCGTCAAGAAGAAATTGATAACGCAAGAAAGAATCTGGAAGCTATGCCAATAACCGCACAAGCATTGGGTAAGGAATGGATAACGGCGAACATTTTAAACATTGAAGAAAGAACTAAGAAGCATTCTCTTTTTTGGCTTCTTTGGTACAGTGACAGAGCCAGCAAACTTGAATCATGGTTGACAATGTTAAAGGCATCATTGCCAGATACGAAATTCAAAAAAATAGTAAATTCGCTGAAAGAAAAGGCTGGGGAAAATGAATTTGGGAGCTTCATTCCCGAAATCGAAGTTTTAGCATACTATGCGAGCAAGAAAGATGATGGGGTAAGTGTGGAGTATGAACCGAGTATTCCTAACAAAAACAATGTAGGAGACATTAAACTTTCATTTGGCGGTAATGAAGTGTATTTGGAAGTCACCAAATTATTTAGTTCAGAGAAAGAAAAAAAAATTGACGACCTGTTACATTTACTTGGTTCCAAAATTGATGAAATAGTCGATAACCCTTTCTATATATCGATTGGAATTGAAGAGAGCTTTGCAGAAAGCGACATCACGCCCTTTGTCGAATTGGTTCGGAGTCACATAGACAAGTACAAACACATACAAGAAATCCCAGCGGAGAGAATCCCTAAATTTGATTATAACTCAAAAGGGTTTTTCATGATACTTATGAGAGCACCAACTGGTAAAAAGGGACACGCTGGTGGTTTCTTTACCCCAGCAATGGAACTAACAACAGCAGGAAGATTGAAAGGAAAAATAAAAGATGAGACTGAGCAATTGCCCGACAACCAACTCAACTTAGTCGTTCTTGACATTTCTCATCATTTCGCTCATTTCGACGATATTGAAGACGCTTTTGCTGGTCAAGAAGGAGTAAGAATTAATCTTGAAACTGGAGAAGCCACACTTTACAGAAATGCTAATGGTATCATACACATAGATGAAGGTCGACAAGTTGGGCTAATAATAGGTTTTAAAGGATTTGATTATGAACACAGAAAAAAATACGTTAATTTGTCAGCCATTGTTCCGTTTAATGAGGAAATACTGTCAGTATTATAAGAAAGACAAGACCTTGTAGAATAATAACTCAAACATCTTGAAACTTAACCATAATTTTTAATGAGAACGAATCCGAATAATGCACAAAGATACAAAAACTTAAAGCATAAATTTGCATACTTAATGCTGAGAGTGTGTTGATGGTTAGACCAAAAGGAGTTTCGATTGATGAGGTTGTTAGGACTTACCTCACACGTTTTGTGACATACCTACATGTGACCAGAAGGCTGAATTCGTTGTGGAACATGGTGACATTTGGCTTTATTTCTGTCGCAATCATAACCCAAAGAAAATGAAAATAGTCTATCCAAAAAGCATGAAAAAGTCTTAAATCTGCATAGCTAATAAACAGAGGCGCGAAGAAAATGTCTCAAGTATCAGCTAAATCTTGGTCGGATGTTCGACCCGACTACAGATTTTTAAAAGAAATTTTACAGCAAAGAAAAAAAGCTGAAATTGAAGCAATGTATGGTAAAGAAGCTCTTTTATCAGTTTTTGACCCGTTTATGATTAACGAAGCTGTTGAATATTTGAACCTCTCTATGATAAACTTGCTTGCTTACAAACGGTTAGTTTGTGGAAAATATCTTGCTTGGGGGAAAGTCACACTGTACTATAGCCAGTTTTATGTGCTAAACTGTCTATTACGTTTAAGANNTCGTTAATGATTAAAATAATCAAACCAAGGAATAGCCCTAATTACAGAATAGAAAAATGCATAACAGGTGGGCATGAAAACACTTGGGATATGTTTGCCCAAAAATACCCAGAATTTGCTTCCAAAGACAAAGAGATGGCTAAGTCACTTGGAAGGTTCTCAATAAGTGAAAGAGAGAATTGGAACTATGACTTATTCTATGCTTCCCAAAACACTGACAAATTTCCTCTTATAGAAGCCGAGAAAAGATGCGAAAACAATTTTCTCGACCCTGACTATGACAAAAAACA
>PLSP01000106.1 GCA_003165195.1 Candidatus Bathyarchaeota archaeon
AGGAATATGGCTTGGTCGTTGACGCTTCCTCGGTATTCAATAGATAAGTCTTGAACTGTTGCTTTGTCTCCCTGCTCTTTGGCCTTCACTAAGGCTTGAAAGAGCTCTGACGGGTAAACGCCTTGTTGAGCTGCGATGAACGAAAGCTGGTCTTCCAGCGTGGGCTTTTTTGTTTTCAATATTTATACTCTCCTTTTGTCTAGCGAATTACCTCAAAAAAGCAAACAGTGAAAAAATTTACTTTTTCTCGATTAAGTCGGCATCTCCCTAATATGTGCAGGTTAAGTATATAGGTGTAACTGAAAAAAAGGACGGTTTTCATGGGAAAACATTTTTTTAAGATCTTGTGGAATCCAAAAAGCAAAAAGCCTAGACCATACACTTAATCTATTGTTGGGACTTCTTAGCCTTAACTGTTTTTGAGGGCAAAAATGTGGAAGACTTAAATGAACTTACAAAAGTCCGTCTAAAGAACCTTGACAAGATTTTCTATCCGCGAATCGAGGTTTCAAAGGGACAGGTAGTCGAGTACTACATTAAGATGGCTCCGAAAATGCTGCCGATCATCAAGGATAGGCCATTGGTTCTAACTAGGTATCCTGACGGAGTCGAGGGCGGCGGAGTTAACTTCTTCGAGAAAAACGCCCCTATGGGGACACCCGACTGGGTTAAGCTTAAAACTATTTATTCCCCAGCGTCAAAGCGAGACGTCCATTATATCGTCTGTAACGACTTAGATACGTTGATTTGGCTGGCGAACATGGCAGCTCTGGAAATTCACATGCCTTTCTCCACAATCAACAATTTGGACAAACCTGACTTTCTTTTTTTTGACATTGACCCTGAACCCCCAGCTACGTTGAGCGATGCTGCTGAGGTATCGCTTCTCTTGAAAGACATGCTAACCAGTTTTGGTCTTACTCCCTTCGTAAAAACTTCAGGCAAAAAAGGGCTGCATGTGATTATACCTATTGTTCCTGAGAATTCCTTTGAGAAGGTAAGAGCTTTTGTGCATGAAGTTGGAATCGCTTTGGCTAAAGCAAGCAACATTGTTGTTTCCGAGTTTAAGGATACTAAAAAGCCAGGCAAAGTATTTGCTGATTACCTTCAGAATTCGCCCTTGCGAACCATGGTGGTTCCGTATAGTTTGAGGCCCACGCCTGAAGCATCTGTTTCGACGCCACTGGAATGGAGCGAAGTAAAGAAAGGCATAAACCCTTCGGACTTCAATATTTTTAGTGTAGTTAAGCGGACGGGCGATCCGTGGAAAGGTATTTTTGAGAAAAGATGTAAGCTGGAGATTTAGGTATGGAAGAACAAGAGGAAAATGCAGAAGATTTAGCCCCTCTAGCCGAAGGGGAAAAACGCAGCGCTGCCCCTCCCAGACGTTCCATTTGGTCTGGCAGCATCACAATCGGGTTAGTTAACGTCCCTGTAAAGTTGTATTCAATGATTTACGATAAAGGCATTCATTTTCATTTCTTGCACAGTGTGGATGGTCAACCCCTCAAATACGTTAAAGTTTGCACCAAAGAGGACAAAGTAGTGCCTTGGAATGAAGTCATACGTGGATTTGAAGTAAGCAAAAACGAGTATGTCACTGTTGACAAAAAAGAGTTAGATGCAGCTAAGCCTGAATCAGACAATCGCATCCGAATCACAAAGTTCGTTGACTACTTCTCGGTTGACCCCATCTACTTTGACAAAACCTACGCGTTGTTGCCTGGGAAAAATAATGAAGCTTACGCTTTGTTGCTAAGGACACTGGAACGGCAAAACAAGGCAGGGGCTGGACGAATAACCCTGCGAACAAAAGAGTATCCTGCCTTGCTCCACACATACAAGGGTGCAATGGTTTTGACGACTTTACGTTATGTTTACGATGTGGTTGACCCACAGGACTTCGAGGATCTCCACAAGCTCAAGGAACCGCAGAAAGCCGAGTTGGATATGGCTACAAAAATCGTTTCTGACCTGACAGGGGAATTTGACATCTCGGAGTTCGAGGACACCTATATGAAGCGAGTTGAAGAGCTTATCGCGCAGAAAGTCAAAGGCGAAAAAGTACACATTGAAAAACCGCCTGAAGTAGAAGCGAAAGGCCTCATGGTAGCGCTGAGAGAAACTCTCAAGCAGCTGGAACAGAAATGAACCGCCGCATCTACAAACCGATGCTCGCGAAAGTCGCACTGGACGCTTTCACCGATAAAGATTGGATTTTCGAGATCAAATGGGACGGTTTTAGAGCAATCGCATATGTAGATGGCGACTGGAGCCTAAAAAGCCGAAATGGCAAAGAGTTAAAACAAAACTTTCCAGAACTCTCCGAGTTGACAAAGGTAGCCAAAGGTTTGGTTCTAGACGGCGAAATAGTTGTTATGGCCGAAGGAAAACCTGATTTTCAAGCGCTTCTCGAGCGTGGCCAAGCGGTTTCAGCAGCCGAAATCAAGAGACAAGCTAGCGGAGCACCTGCCGAATACGTGGTTTTTGATGTTTTAGAAAAAGATGGAAAACCCCTGCTAACTACCCCGTTGATCGAGCGCAAAAAAATCCTAAAGGACTCATTAAAGGAAGGTACTCATGTGATTCTCTCTGACTTTATTGAAGAGAAAGGTGAAGCCTACTACAAGTTGGTTTTGGAGAGGGACTTGGAAGGGGTTATGGCGAAAAAGAAAGAAAGCCAATACGAAGAGGGCTTGCGAACAGGGAGCTGGCTAAAAATCAAGAAAATCAAGACTTGTGATGCTGTTATCTTTGGTTACACGTTGGGAGGCGGAGTTAGAGAGGCTTCATTTGGTGCGTTGCTAATAGGTGTCTATGAAAACGGTAAGCCAGTTTACATAGGTAAGGTTGGGACTGGTTTTACGCAGGAAACGATTGGGATTTTAATGGAAAAATTTGAGAAAATAAAAACCGATGCTGCTCCTTTCAAGCCCGAAGCAGGTGACGTGGTAACATGGCTTGAACCTAAACTTGTCTGTGAAGTTTATTATCAAGTCTTGACTCGGGACGTCCGATTGAGGATGGCGCGTTTCCAGCGTCTAAGAGATGACAAATCGCCGGAGCAATGTACCCTTGACCAGTTAGTCGAAGCCAAAAAAATGGAAAAAACCGCCGATCAAAAAAGCAGCGAAAGCCAAACAGAAAAACTTTCAGATTATGCTTCAAAACGTAACTTCGAGGCGACTCCTGAACCCAAAGGCGGAGAGAAAAAAGAGGGGCCTTTAATTTACGTCATTCAGGAACACCACGCTCGAAGGCTCCACTATGACTTTCGGTTGGAA
>PLSP01000133.1 GCA_003165195.1 Candidatus Bathyarchaeota archaeon
TGGCGTAAAATGAAGAGTTACGGTTTAAAAAAAAACTCAAACAAAAAAATAAGAAAAAGAAAAAGATTAAGTCTAAGTTTAGTCGACGTCCACAGTTATCGAAGTTGAAATTGACCCGCTCGTGACTGTGATAGTGACGTAGTCATTGTCGTCATTGACTTGGAGGCCATTAGTGAAAGCGTGTGCACCGTTATCTTTGCCTGATCCTGTAGTGAATGTATAAGGACCAGGTAAAGTTGCTGTTCCGTCGTTGGATGTGAATGTTACTGTGCCAGTAAAGCTTGTTACTACGTGATTTTGGTAGTCGTAGGCTGTTATAGTTACAGTGTATGGTTGTCCCATATTCAGGTGTCCGTAGGAGTTTGATATGTTTATGCCGAAATAAGCCAAGACGCCAGGAGTGTTAGTGTAGACGCTAATCGTGGGGTCACCAGTATCGAGTGTTCCTCCAGTTCCGCCGGTAGGTGGATTGTGGTAGTCGCTGTTTACAGCGGATGTTAAAGGTGCTGAAGTACCGGCAGTTGCTGGTGCAGTGACAGTGAGAGTTATCATTAAGTAATCTCCGTAGTTGGTGAGTCTAGCTCCTGATGATCCTGCATAAACTGTTATTGTGTTACTGCTTATTGAGGTGCTCCATGTATGTTGATTATATCCAGGATTGCTAACTGCACTTACACTTCCACTTTTGATAGTGAAGCTTGACGGGACCTGAACAATGGCGTAGCCTAATCCATATCCGTTTGGGTTGTCTAAATCAATGAAATAGTATATGGTCGTTTGGCTGCTTGCTTGGAGACTTATTTGACCGCTAGCATAGTATAGGTTGTTGTTGGTTGAGATGTATGTTGAGTATTGGGGTCCCCCGCTGACAGCCACTGTGACCGTCCCTTTAATGGTGTTGTGTGTTGAGTCAGTGGCCGTTATTGTTTTTGAACCGGAAGTTACTAGTTTGAATCCATTGGCGAATGTGTGAGCGCCGTTGTCATTAGCTACGAACGTATAGTCGCTGGGTAGGATAACATTATAGCCAGTATCGCTTGTGGTAAAGTGTACCTTATCAGTGAATCCAGTAGCGGTGTTTCCGTTGGCGTCAACCGCGGTCACTGTGACTGTGAAGAATGAACCATCATTGACGTTGCTTGGAGCAGTTACAATTAAACTTACTGCAGCGCCAGGATTGACATTGAAAGAGTTGCTTGCGCCATTTGTGGTTCCAACTGTAGCAGTTATAGTGACACTTGTGCCTGATTTGCTTAAGGTTAACGAGCCAGTCCAAGAACCCCCAGCAAACGTAACTGGCGATCCTGTAACAGTTCCGCCATTTCCGCCAGCAGTCTCGGTTAAAGTTACTGAACCACTGAAGGTGTTAACTGGGTTTTTGTTATTATCAACAGCAGTAATTGTAATGCCAGTGATAGCTGTACCTGCAGTTTGTGGACTGTTTATCTGGCTGAAGGTGAAACCAGCTATGTTACCAGGTGCAACTCCGAAGGCATTGCAACTGCCAGTTACAACACCATCTTTAGCAGTAATAACATCGCCCGCACCAGCCTTAGTAATAACGACTGCATTACTTGCCCAAACACCATTACTCCAACCAGTACTCAAGGAACCTGGACTAATAGACGTGAACGAATCGCTTAGAACAGCACTTGCAGAGCCAGCATAAGTCGTAACCGGATTATTGTTAGCATCAACAGCCTGAATAGTAAGACTGAAACCAATACCAGCCTGAACATTACTTGGAGTACTAACCAAGAACTTAGCAACAGGACCCGCAGCAACAGCGAAAGCACCACTAGCACCAGTTACAGAGCCATCCGTAGCAGTAATAACATCGCCCGCACCAGCCTTAGTAATAACGACTGCATTACTTGCCCAAACACCATTACTCCAACCGCTGCTTAATGCATTTGAACTAAGAGTTCCAGATGAATCACTCAAAGCAGCTGTAGCAGAGCCGGCGTAGCTTTGGACAGTGTTACCGCAAGAATCTTGAGCCGTAATGAGAAGATCGAAATCTACTCCAGCTTGGACATTAGTGGGAGTGCTTACCGCGAATTTTGTCAGTGGACCAGTGTTTACCGTCAAGGTTGTTTGACCAACTGTGCTTCCTACAGTGGCGGTAACAGTGAACGTGCCAGCATATTGACTTGTGTAAGAATTGCCACTCCATTGACCGCCAGCGCTTGAATCAATACTCCATTGAGCAGTCTCGATACCTAAACTGTTTCCATGGCTATCATACCCTGTAGCAGTGAAAGCTGTTTTTCCACCAGCAGTAACGGGACCTGGAGCAGAAACCTGTATCGAAGCCAAAGCGCCTGCATTAACTTGCAAAGTAGCTTTGTTTGATGTCACACCTTGGTAAGTTGCGCTAATTGTATATGAGCCAACTGAATTCTCAGACACTGAATTCTGAGTAACTGTACCTCCGCTTGGGCTAACGCTGAATGTAGCGGATGAAGTAACATCTCCTAACTGGTTGCCGTATTGGTCTGCGGCAGTTGCGGTATATGACTGCGAACTACCGGCAGTTACAGATGCGGTAGACGGACTAATTGTTACTTTTGCAACAGGGCCAGCTGTCACTGTTAGAGTAGCTGAATTTGATGTTATTCCATTGGAGGTTCCTGTAACCGTGTAGGAGCCAGCTGTTGTTGTCGATACCGAGTTTCCTGTTACCGTCGCACCGGAAGCGCTGAAAGTTGTTGAGGATGTGTAGTCGCCCATACTTTTGCCGTTTTGGTCAAATCCCTGAGCAGTGTACACTTGAGTGCTACTAGCTGTAATAGAGCTTGCTGCGGGGGTAATAGTTATGCTTGTAAGAATTGGAGTTGGTACAGGTCCTGATGTTGGACTTGTGATTGCGAATGTTGTTGAGACCGACGAAAAGCCTTGGGCTGAAAAAGTTAGTGAAGCTTGGACGATAGCTGTGTCTTTATAATAAACGGTTGCTGTGCCTCCTTGTGTGGCTATGGGTACTGTTTTGATTGGTGTTGTGCCGCTTGAGTCTTGGTAGAAAATTCCGGTGTTTGAAGATGATGCAAGGTTCAGTGTTATGGAACCTGCAGAATCTTGCAAGCGTTGAATTGTGATGGCGTTTGAAACTTGATTTTGCAAGACAGTTTGGCTAGCGCCACTTGTAATGTGAAGCATCGGACTGGTTGCCGATACGAAATGACCTGTGATTGTGCCATTTCCATTGAGTGTAGCAACGGTCATTGCCGATTGGTCATTCATTATTTTGATTGTTGAATCAGAACTCCAGTAGGAAAATACCTCTTTTGAGGCAGCGTTGCCAGTTATTTGTATTGAAGATCCTAAACTGTATTGTTTCGTTCCAGAAGGTAATGTAGTTGAAGATGAACCAGAATTAACGGCGAAATTAATCTGAGCAGTTCCCTGTTGGGTTGTTGCTGTTGTTGTTCCCTGAATTGTGGTTCCTTCAACAGTTACGACTTTGATAGTTAATTGCGCGCCTGGTGTTGGTTGGAAATCAATGGTGAGTGCACGTGTTTGCCCGACATCCACAGGTATTGGATCAAGCTGTCCAGTTGAAGAGTCGTTGCCGTCAACTAAAAGAATGTTTTGGAGATTACCGTTGACATAAACGCTTCCATCATGTGTGAGATGCACCAGTCCTTGACCAGTGTTCTGGACATAAACAACTAGGTTGCCACTCGTCGTGTAGCTTTGTATTTGTAGTGCGTTGCCGGCTTTTGAAGTGCTGGTGCCTATATAGCCCATTATCCAGGCATAGGCCACAACTGAAGCCACCACGGCTATTGCTATTAGCAATAGTGTTGAAATTATGGGTGAAATCGCTCTGATTGAGCGTCTAAATTTGGTTATTTTTCTCATTTTTTTCCTTTCTCTCCCTAATAATTTGTAGGATGCGCTGGTAAGCGCTCTTTCTTCTTGCTTCGCTAAGTTGAAATTCCGATTATTTAAGGCTGGATAGAACAATAATAGGGGGCATTATTTTTGAAAAAAACAACTAAATTCCTAGTTTTTTAATTCCTTTACGGTTTTTTGGATTTTCAAGAAATTAACAGTATGATAAAACCGGTGTTTACTATGGGAGAATAGATCAATTAAAATTATCAGTAATTTTAGATATTACGAATCCGTAATATTAAGACGACTGAAATACGACTTATAACACGAAAAATGGCATCTAAGCATAGAACATAAATCTAGAAGAGATCTAAATGACTGTAACTGTAAACACTCCGAAAAGACGAGACAAGCTAGTTATCATGACCGAGATAATAGCAATCGCCAAGAAGGGAACCTCAAAAACGCACATAATGTTTAAAGCGAGTTTAAGTTTCAGTCAACTCAACGAGTACCTTACGCTTCTGAGAGAAACTGGCCTACTTGTGAAAACAACAAACGATGGAAAAGAAATCTATACCCCTACCGAGAAAGGCATATGGTTTATGGAGAAACAGTGCCAATTGATAAAGTTAGTAAACGAAAACGTATCTAAAAATCACGTTAAAACAATGCTTCCCTTAACGTATGTTTTTCAAAGAAGCGAACCCTTCACAAACCAGCCATCCATTAAGCTGGTTAATTCTCTTTAACGGATCATGATTATTACATCAATAAAGCTGCTTCAAATCACGGTGAATCATAAAAATCTCATAAAAAGTGTTTTGCGATATATTAAAATCAATAAAACAGTCATAAGATAGATCAGCCAGGGGTAAGATGTTTGGATCTTTCAAGCGTACGAATAAAAGAGCATTTTGGAATGGCAAGCAACGATACCAGTACAACGAAGTTCACTTTCGTTATTAGTCCCCCAAAAAACCGCCAAACTATACAAAAACAAGATATAATCTGCTTGGACCATCCGATATTCGGCGAAGTCTGCCAGATCCTTGGCGAAGTTACCGAAATAACCAGTTATGAAGAAGTCGCCGGTTCAACCATCCGCGACCGAATAGGAAAATTGCTCGCCACAACCCAGATAATCGGGTATATAGACCTGCGAGGTGAAAACAGGCCCTTGCAGAAACTGCTCGTTCCGCCGAACCCAGGCAGCCGTATCTACATGCCTTACTCAGCGTTCCTTCAGGATACACTTAACCGTGGAACAGACGGAAAACCCTATATTCAATCGCTTTGTCTAGGAAAAACACTGATCGCTGCTGCTAACCAGGAGACAAATGACCAACAGCTTCACTTTTACCTTAACGCGGACTTGTTGTTCAAACACACGCTTATCTGCGGAGTTGACGGCGCAGGAAAAACCCATACGGCGACCGTTATTATTGAGGAACTTACTGGCAAAGTTAACCAGCCTATAGTAGTGTTCGACTCAAACAATGAGTACGCCTCAATAAGTACAGCATCAAAGGTTCTGGAAACCGACAACGTAGCTGCTAACCCTCAACAAAACAACCCTAAGGCCGTGGCTGAGAAAATCAAACCTAACCAAGTCACTATCATAAACACTGAAAGTCTGTTTCTTGCTGAAAAAGACGACTATTTGAGCAACGTGTTAAAGGATTTAATAAAAGGCAGACATGAAAAAACAATACAGCCGTTTCTGTTGATAATTGATGACGCAGATAATCTGAGCCCTCAAATGCTGAAAGAAATTCTAGCCTGCAAAGAGGTTGGGACAATCCTGATTTCGTCTCACCCAACTCTATTGGGCGGAAAAATTCTTTCACAGATTCAAACGCTAATAATTGGGAAAACCGTTGACCAACAGGATTTAGCTTACCTTGACAACATAACTAACGGTGTTGAAGAAGAGCTGCCTAACTTGAGAGTGGGCGAATGGATCATCGCTGGAGTAAATATTGCTCGGCCAACAAAAATCCAAATCAGAGATCAACACTCAGAAGATCCGACATAGCTCTTTTTGCCCAATTTAGTCTAATTTCACAAATGTTTCTTGTCAAACATCCAATTCTTCTTTTTAATAGGGTAATTCGTTATGGATGAAAAGAAAATGAGTTCAAGTTTATCTGTCATCACTTTGGCGGTGGTTGCGATTGTTGCGTTAATCGGTTTTAGCGCTTCATTAATCAGCTACTCAAAGCAAAACAGTACAGTCAGGACAAGGATAAGAAATAAGTAATCTTCAAGCCCAGCTGTCCACGCCAAAGCTTGTCAACATCGGCCTCCAATACACCGATAACTGTTCAGACCCAAACGCACTTTTTTTTAAAACACTGGATATGCGGTAACGTCGGACGTATCACAGCAAACAACTGTACAATCCACGTTAGCACCTCACAAAATGGAAACGCAACTATCCTGGAGACAACAGAAACAATCACACCGTCGCTTGACTCAGGAGCTTACCGAACAATCGACTACAGTTTCAATATGCAGGGTCAGAGTATTAGCGACATACACTAGTTACATATCGTGGACAAACTAGAAAATTAGAAGCTTTTTTGCATCTTAACAAATAATCTAGGGCTAATGTTGCTGATCAGCTGTTTCTTTGCTTTCTTGGCTTATGTTGAGACGTCGACACCCATAGTATTAACCACTGTAAAGACAGGAACCGATTGCGGAGTGTACTCGGGTAGGGTATAGTCGACATTTATGGTGTTTCCTTGAAGCGGTTCGCAAGTAGCAAAGAAAGCTCCAGAGCTATCAACAGTATAGTGGCCTCCAACAAAGTTAATTGTTATAGCATATTCGTCGCCTGGAGCAACTGAAATATTACCTAAGTCAACGTAAACGTGAGCGTCATTTGTGTCGATCCATAATCTAGATAATGTAACTTGTGAGGAGGTTGCGTTCATAATAACTTGGTTGTTACTGCTGTCAAAGCTTATGGACATCCCGGCATTTACTTTTTGTACGTCAAGTTGGTTCGCGTCTTTGCTTGCGGCGTCGTGCCAGAGGTAAACATTTGTGAAGAAGAAAAGAAGTATAACTATGAACATGATAGTGCCTATTACTTCAGCAGTTCCTTCACGGTTTCTAAATATTTTTAACATTTCCCATGCCTCATGACAATGTAAACGATGATTTGAAGATTGAACCTCTCACTGTATCAACATTAATCACATGACTTCCAGGCGCCAAATCCCCTGAAGGATATAGTCCTTTGAAAGTTACATGAGCACCCGCATTTACTTCGCCAGTATATTGTTGATTTGAGTTAGAGTTTAAATTGAATTTGGGGTTGCCATAGTTAGGGTTATAATTTGGGTCACCGACTTTGGCTACGCCTTCACAGTTTGTAAGCGCTGCGCCGTCTACGTAAATTGATGTCACCTGCAAGTTTACATCGTAACCGATATTGGCTTTCGTTGCGGAATTGTAAACGGTAACCTGCACCGTGGAGCCTTGAACCCACACGTCTTCAACGGTTAAGGATTCCAATACAGAACTCCCCGCACCTGCTTTGTAATTATTCGCATAGACTACAACGTAGGAGAAGGCTATGCTCATGCCAACCATCACCACAAGTATCATAAGGATTGTTGCAATAACTGGTGAGACCGCTTTTCTGTTTCTAAAGATTCGAATCATTTTTTCACATCCAAATCGGTGGAATTACCACAAAGAATATCATGTAACCTACAACGCTCAAGATTATAGCGTGTTTTAAGCCGCCGGCTACTCGTCGTTCCCCCAGTTTTCCAGCCATCATCCCTCCAGTAATCGCGGAAACCAGCATGTCTTTGTAGAAGAAGTCTTTTAGTCCACTATTGCTGCCTGTTGAAACTTGGCTCATAATCATCGGCGTTCCTTGAACTGGTGATAGGAAAGACTGCACAAGCAGGGCAGCTGTAACAAGGAATACGCCGAAAGCAGCGTAAATTACAATTATGTAAGGTTTCATTTGGGCACTTGCTTCCTTATCCATATCCTTCATTTCAACCATGAAGTTAGAAGTGTTAGAGAAAACCTTCTTGATGGTGCCTCCCGACTTACTTGCTTCTAGGACCAAGGCGCAGAACCTGTTAACTATTGGCGAGTTAATCCGTTCTTTGAAGTTTGTGAGAGCCTGCTCAAATGATGCTCCCCAAGACATCTGAATCAATAGTTTCTTTACCTCGTCTGATAGAGGATGCCCAATCATTTTGTTGTCCACTACCTTTTCTAGGGCTTTAACCAAGGTTAACCCGGTTTCCTGAGATTCGGAGACGCCACGGACTAGAAGAGGCATTTGATCTTCTATTGCTGAGACCCAACTCTGGTTCTCGTAGTCTAGTACGGCAGAGGGTATGATGACTATAAGGATACCCAAGAGCAATATTTCGTTTGCATAAAGGGATAGAGCGTTGGGATTAATTATGGCGAATAAGATAACGCCTACTAAAACCAACACCATGGAAACAGCAGCGGTTATTTGTCTCTTATTTTTTGGAACTTGTCGCATATATTTTACCTCGGAGGAGTCATCGAATCAATAATTAATATGAGCATGCCTACGCCGGCAGGTATTGCTAAAAATGACACAAGCAAGAGCAGTGTTTGTGGGTCAATGTTTCCTAACATTGATGCACCACCGCCCAAAAAGGACATTATCGATAGCATAACTACAAGTGCCAACGGCAGAGCAATCATCAAACTAACATACACCTCAGCTATCCCGCCCAAGCTCTCTACGTAGCTTTTCATTGAGGCGACTCTGGTTTTTTTGAATTTTTCAGCTTCTTCACGCAGATAGGCAGACAAGTCTCCACCCATGTGTGAGGTTGTTACTACACCGTCGAGCATTGCGCCAAACTTTGGTGAGGCTGAACGCAATGAGCCGTTTTTTAGGGCGGAGTTTAGGTCTAAGCCCAAAAACTCAATATCTCCAATTATTCTTCGGACCTCTTGGCCCACTCCGAATTCGTCTCCAACGTTAGCTAGCGACTGAAAAATACGTTCTGGCGGCATGCCCGAACTGGCGAGGACCGCCATGAAGTTTGCTATAAGTGGAAGATTTGCGTCTATCTTTCTTGCTTTTGAAGATATATTTAGGTATGGCAGCATGTAGCAGACGCAGATGGAAAGAAAGAAAACAATTAAACCAACAAAGATCCCAACGATTATGGATTGCGATATAAGAAATGACAGAGACAACGATAGAGCCCCTGAAACAACCGCAGCGAAAACCGTTAAGCCCATGTAAGCTTCAAACGTAATCATGAGACTCGCTTTAGCCAAGTTAGCTTGTAGGCTTTTAAACTCAGATAGGATGCTTTTCGGTATTAAATTTGAAACTCCCAGAAATACCGAAAGCAGGGATTTATTCGTTTTTCAAAGCCTCCGCCAGCAGTGGTCCTGGATTTTCAAGGTAACTTCGGATTATGTTTGAAACATCCTTGTAGTCACGAAGGTTTTTTCTGACCATCCATTCCAGAATTTTGGTTCTATTTTGAATTTCTTCAGTTGCTTGCTCTGGAGTTATGCCTGTTTTCTCTGCGATTTTTTCTAAGATATAGCTTCTGCCCGTATAGTCGAAGGTGTCTTGAGCAGGGTTCCATCGATAAACGTCGTTTGTTAGGATTTCCCCTGAACGCGGGTCTAAGCCTACTATTTCGGCTGTAGCTATGGTTTTCCTCCAGGGTTTGCCGTTTAATTCAACTCTTTTTTGAATCAGGATGATGTCTATGCCAGCTATGAGTGTTCTTGGAATGTTCATGGGAGCAGATTCCAATCGGTACACTGCTGATTCTACCGATTCTGCGTGTACAGTTGACATGCCAAGATGGCCTGTGCTTACAGCCTGGAAAAGAGTGTACGCCTCAGCTCCCCTGATTTCGCCCACAATAATGTAGTCTGGTCTCTGTCTTAGTGAAGCTTTGAGTAAATCGAACAGGGACACATCAGCGTTTTCTGTTGCCAACCCGAAGTGGGTTCTAGTTGTCGCGGGTATCCAGTTTTCGTGAGGCAGGTTAAGTTCTGGGGTATCTTCAATTGAGACGACTTTCAGGTCAGGCTTAATAAACATGCTCAAGCAGTTAAGCAGAGTTGTTTTGCCAGCTGCAATCCCCCCTGCAACAAGAATTGAGACTCGGTTTTCTACCGCGTACCAAAAGAAAGCAGCCATTTCAGCCGAAAGCGATTTGAACTTTATAAGATCTGTAACTGTGAAGGGGTCGAGTTTGAATTTTCTTATGGTAAAAGTTGAGCCTTTACGGGTGACTTCGCTTCCGTAAGTTAAGTTGATTCTACTGCCGTCAGGCAGACTAGCATCGAGCAACGGCTGCGCGATTGAAACATGGCTTCCACACTGGTAAGCAAGCCTAAGGGCATAGGTGTCGAGTTCATTGGCGGTTTCAAACTTCACGTTTGTAGGAATGGATTCGAATTTTCTATGCCAAATGTACATCTTAACGTTGACGCCGTCGCAGGAAATATCCTCAATCATTGGATCATGCATCAGGGCATCAATTTTACCGAACCCCAGGTTATCCCGAAGAACATAATAGAGGAGTTTACCACGGGTCTCGGGATCTAAGTTAAATTTGTAATTATCAAAAACTTCGTTACATGTTTTAACCAAGTAATCTTGGGCAGCCAGTTTAGATTGCAAATCAGTTGATTTCAGCTGCAACACTTGGTTTAAAATATCTTTTAAACGATTTAGACTATCCACATCTGTTGTACTAAGAACTGGCTCTTTCAAAATATAGGTGACGTTACCCCTCAAAGAATCCCGCGTTACATCAACTGAAGCATAAGAGCCATTAAGCGGATAACTTTCTAAAACAACTCTCTCGATGGCGTTTTGAGCGCCAACTTTAGATATTCCTACATTTATGCCTTCACCTGTCAAACTTTGCTGAAGCATAGTTTCTTTGGCTTTGGCGCTGCCAGCTAGCTTTTCTTTCGAAATATCCACTGGCTTCTTTCGGCTTAACATTTTCCCTAGTTGTTTATTGAACATTATAGTTTACGCCCCTCACACCGAGTTAGTTGATTATTTTAATTTTAAAAATAAAGAAAAAAAGATTGTTTAGCGATCATCTTTTCTACGGCAATGTTTGTGCTACTTGGCTGTATGTTCCGTCAGTGGAAGTTACCTTCACTGTTGCTTGTGCACCACTGCTTATGGTCATGCTTGAGCCTGTTGGTGGAACTGCAGTAAGAGTTGCGGTCATGCCTGGATTAAGGACCCCATTAGTTGGATTTGTAAGTGTGGTTACCAGTTGTGTTCCATTAACATAAACGCTGTTTGCATTAAGTGTGATAACGCCTTGACCAGTATTCTGTACGTAAACTGTTAACGTATTGCCGCTGTCTGTTATGCTTTGAATTTGTATCGAACTACCTGTTTTTGCGGTTTGAAATCCAATGTATCCCATTACCCACGCGTATGCTACAAGTGAGGCTACAACTGCAATTGCGATGAGCAGTAGAGTTGAAATGATCGGTGAGATCGCTTTTATATTTCTTCGGAATTTTCTAAAGTTCATTTTTTGATTTACTCTCCTTCTTTTTCAAACGTTTTTTTATTGTTACACACTTTAGAAAACTCGCTTAAAAGAGACTATGAGGTATTGTTCTATCCGAATTTGACATATTCCAAGCGCTGAAGTAAAGGTTACAGGCATTCTTTGGATGAAATTTGGAGTTATCATTTGTGATTCATAAAGTATTATAACAAAGGATTCACAAGTAAACTGAAGGAAAAGCGCCATGAAATTAGTGAAAACAGGAATCGCAGGTTTAGATGAGTTTCTAACTGGGGGTTTGCCGGCTAGAATTCTGCTTCTCACAGGTTTACCTGGCTCAGGAAATGAGATTTTCGCAAGGCAAATAGCGTTTTTACGTGCAAAACAATTCGGAGTAACCTACTTTAGCGTTAACGAAACGCCTGATACGATCAGAGAAGACATGGCAACCTACAACTGGGACACAACACCACTTGAAGCCAGTGGAAACTGGAAGTTTAAAACCATAACAAAAACCGTCAACTTGCAAGAAAGCATAATCGATGAAATGAAGCAGAATCGCACGGTGCTTCTTGACTCGCTCTCAGAGGTGCTTCTATCACGCAAAATAGAAGAAGTGATCGGTCTTCTGACCGCGATGTCAACTCAGAACAAAAACTCTGAAAATTATCATATGCTATTGCTCACTGATGGGATGCAAGATTCAAAGGCCGAAACTATAATGCAGCATTTTGCTGAAGGCGTTATAGTCTTCTCATCAACGTGGACCACCGACACTGTACGTACTGACATGTTGATTAAAAAGATGAAGGGTTTGTTTGTGCCAGCTCGGAGGCTTCCGTACACAATAAGCAAAAAAGGTTTCCTAATCGAGACGGCTACAAGAATTTCTTGAGAAAAAACGCGTATCGCCAATCTACGCTGAAATGTCACAATTTAAATATTAAGATCTGCATAGGTGTCCAGCGATGATACACATGAAAGCACTGCACAGCAATAGACGCGAGTTAATCCATGATTGTATGCTGGTGTTGTTTGTTTGTGGAACTATCGGTATTGCGCTCAAGTTTGCCACATTTTTTAATTCATGGGTTTATTTTCCATGGTTTCCGAACGCTTTGGACTCAACCTTTCTGATTTCTGCAGTTGTGTACTTGGGCTGGAGATCAAGACGAAGCAAATAGCGACTAAAGTCTCCTGAGAAAACAATCATTTTTTAATTTTAGAAAACTTTGTTAACCACTTCATGTAGGGCAGACAAGAGAGTGCACGTAACCGGGTTGGCTGCTTGCTTGTCTATTAGTCGCTTCTAAATGAGGGCAGTTATTTTCTCTATTGGACCATAGAGAAGCGGTATGAGCGTGAACTACAGGAGGGATAGGGGTCTACTATTTGTTGGCGAAAACAATCAACAAAAAGGCACACAGGACCTTAACGATTCAACTCAGGACAGGCAGATAGATAGGGGTCTAGTTTTTACAAGCAAAAACCCATGTAAAAATGGGTACCTGAAAGCTACCTGTGATCTGTTTGAAAGAACCTATTTTCCGTCAACAAATATTAAGATTTATTAAAAACTTCATTGAACATAGGATGTAATCACAGAGTTTAGTCGATGTGGTTGCTGGCTACCTCTATGAGTTAACAAGGGGGAAGTGGGAGGAGGCAAACGTGAATGTGTATCGGATGCTTGGTTTATGCTTGGCTTTAGCAGGCTTGTTGCTTTCCTGTGTATCCTACTTTGTTTTGAATTCAATCCCTTTGACTGCGTTGGGTATCTCAACATTGATTTTGGCAAGCATATCTTTCGCAATAGGAACTGGTCAACCTAAAATTCCGCCTGAAGCAAGCATACTTCTTCTTCAATCGGGAACAGAAAACATTTCTGCGCTTGTAGAAGAATTGGGGCTAAAATCTAAAGCAGTTTATCTACCTGGTTCAATGACAAGCGGCAAATCTCAAGCGCTAATCCCGCTGTATTCTAATCCGTATCCTCCTCAATTCGGAAAAACTGTTTTTCCTAAGCGCCTAATTGTTAAACATGGCAGTAACCCTGAAGACATGGGCTTGTTGATTACAACTCCGGGCTCAACCGTCTCGGAAACGATAACTTCTAAACCTGACGCAACAGAGGCAGACTTGGAATCAACTCTTACAATGGTTTTGTCTGGCACCCTGAATTTGGCAGACAGCGCCAAGATAACCATAGACGACGATACCATGCATGTTGAAGTTTCTAATCCACGTCTGGAAAATCAGAAAATGTGGATCTACGAGAGTTTAGGAACACCCTTAGCATCCATCGTCGCATCGGTTATTGCTCAGGTCATAGACAAACCCGTCGTTGTTGAAGAAGAGCAAGCACTCAAGGGAAAATCACTTCTCAAACTTAAAATGTTGGGGCGAAACCTCTGAGAATAACTGAACGATACCTGCTATTCGTTGCCGTAACTTATGCGTTAACAACTTTCGTCCTGTCGTTCTACGCAGCAAGCGGATTAGACCTTTTTGTATCGATATATATTGTTGAATTTTTCATTCTAACCCTTCTGCATTCGCCTCTTAATGCAAAAACGCAGAAAACCATCAATTATGTGGGCTATGGGCTTTTCACCGTTTTTGCCCTAATTGTTGCTTTGAAGGTGCTGCAGATATTGGCGGGAACCATAATATGAAACGGCTTCCGGCGCTGTTAATCTGCGTTTTTGTAGTCTCACTATTGCTTCCATGCGTAACCGTTGAAGCTAGCACTCGACTTGTTCCACATGAAGATCCCTCGGCCGCTCAAAGCAGCATTGACTCCTACTCTTTCCTTAGCCAATACGCTCAAGTTTTTGCGCTTATCTCATCAGAACAATATGCCAACGCAAGCAGCCTATCACAGCAGTTAAGCTTAATTTCCATCCCGCCAAATTTAGCTTACATTTTAAACAGATACAACAATCTAACACAGCAATTCATCAACGTCCTGAGCGAGCTTAACACGACATTGGATAATGCATCGTCTCTTCTTGGGCAAAATCGCTTAGATGAAGCCGCAACTAACCTTGACAAAGCAGGGATACTTGTGTCGCAAGCTCAGATTCTTCTATCGAGCTTGCAAGATGCCACAACCACGCTTAGTCAGCAAATGGGCGTTCTCGCTGCTCCAGCACAGAGCAAAATAGCCCAAGCATACAATTCACTTCAAAGCATACTCCAAAGACTAACAGACCTTATCAATCAATATCATACGTTGCTGCAAAACATTAACGCAGACAGACTAACAAAGGCCCAACAACTTCAGACAACCGTCCTAACATTAAGCATCAACAGCACAAACGTGTCTGTGGGCGGCCAGATCTACGCTTCAGGCGTTTTAACATCAAATGACCAAGTCTTAGCTAATCGACAAATATCTTTGCTTCTGGACAGTGTGCAGGTTGCAAGCGGCACGACCAGTTCAACCGGTTCTTTTGCGGCGATTATGACTGTGCCTTACAGTTATGTCCATGTCATGATTTGCCAAGCGCTCTTCGCCCCTTCGGGCGATGATGTGAATACTTATGAGGCTTCTTTGAGTTCGCCTTTAACAGTTAACATTACTTTCTATAATACCTACATCAACGATTCTTTATCTGACGTTGCGTATCCTGGTTTGCCGTTGATTGTTAATGGCTCAGTTACTTCACAGAGCGGCATGCCACTGAGCGGAAGAACCGTCAATATCTTACTAGATAATAGTTCACTTATTCAAGGGCAAAGTGATTCAAACGGCACCTTTTCTATGCAAACTGTGATAAACTCTCAAACCCTTATTGGTTCATACAAATTTATAATCGCTGTTGATCCAAGCGGCATTTACGCTGGAGTTACCCAGCAAAAAACGATCGACATAAAACAGCTGATTTCAATGCTAAATGTTCAAGTGCCTTCTCTTGTGTTGCTTCCATCACAAATTCAAATAAAAGGCACAGTAAAAACTCCTTCAGGACCTCTAAACAATGCTAATGTAACTGTAGAGTTTGATTCAGCCAAAGCGGTTACCCGTTCATTAGACGATGGGAGTTTTAACGTTACTTTTAGTGTACCTTTGAACGCAGGTTTAGGTGGCTTCCAAAACCTCAATGTAACGGTTCAGCCCCAAGAACCATGGCAAAGCTCGACACAAAAGCAAACAAACGTTTTGGTTTTGAATACTGCAGGAATAGCTGTCGCGTTGGCATCATCCCTATCAGTGGTGGGTATCGCATATACGAGACTCATCAAAAATAGACCTAAAAAAGAACCAAAAACCACTTTGCAGACAGAATCCCCACTGTTATTCGAACAAGCTCCTGAAACCAAACTTACATCAAGCTTCCAAATTAGCGTTGCAGAACCTAAAGGCAAACTATTGAATATTTACAAAAAAGCATCACAAACAGTTCAAGCCACAACAGGAATCTGGCCTAAACCAGAAATGACTCTAAGCGAGTTCTTGCAAGAATCCCAGCCAAAGCTTAGAAATGCCGCTTCTCAGTTTAGTGAGCTCACAAAACTAGCAGAAAGAGCCCTTTATTCTCACCATGTACCCGAGCAGCAAGACTTATTGAAAGCAGAAATACTGTTAGACGAAATCAGGAGAGCGCTGGAAAAATGAAGACAAGCAAATTCTTACTTGCTTTAACTCTTATTCTAATACTCTCTTTGACAATTGTAGTATGGTTCTTTCCGCCTAATGGTGATTTCAGGGTTGATAACCCTTTTTGGAATGGTTTTTCAACAGTAGACGCGAAAATGAAAGCCACAACAATAGAGACTTTTGATTCTCTGCCATCTGATCCGGTTGGAACGGCCCTGGTACTAGTGCCTTATGAGCCATTTTCTGCAAACGATCTTAATAGGTTAAGCAGTTATGTTTCGAATGGAGGAACTTTGGTAGTTCTCGACGATTATGGCTACGGCAACCAAGTCCTAAACGGTGTCCAATCAACAATGACGTTTAGCGGTATACCGATGCTTGACCCCTTGTACAACTACAAAAATGAGCAGCTCCCCCTAATAACTAGCTTTGCGACTGGTCCCCTAACTGCAAACATCTCAAGTGTTGTACTTAATCATGCAACATGCTTAAACGACACGTCAAATGCAACAGTTATTGCTTTTTCATCAAGCTTTAGTTTCCTTGACGTCAGCGGCACCGGGAGTTCAACTGGCAGTGACCCCAACGGCCCTTTTCCGTACGCCGCCTACCAAAAGTTAGGCCAAGGCTATGTTGTCGCTTTAGCTGACCCAAGCATACTAATTAACGGCATGATTAACATGGGAAACAATCTGCAGTTCATCAATAATGTGCTAAAGTTAAATGCTGCTAACCCGCAGGTTTTCATCGATCAAAGCCATTTGCCGACAACTAACTTGGACGTAGCTAAAGCAGATCTTACTTTTGTCTATTCAGTTATTTCTTCTCCTATTGGATCATTAAGCTTAATAGCGGTGATAATTGTGTTATCATTAAACTCTATATATCGGAAGGGTGAAGATCATGCCGAAAAGCGTTGATGCCTTAGAGGGTATTCCAAAAGCGATCTTGGATGAATTAAACAAAGTTGTAGTCGGCAAAGAAGAAATAAAACAGATGCTTCTGGTGACATTGCTCAGCGAAGGACACATTTTAATTGAAGGTTTACCGGGAACAGCCAAAACCTTGCTAGCTAAAACATTCGCCCAAACTATTGGGGGTCAATTCAAAAGAATTCAATTTACACCTGATATGCTGCCCGCCGATGTTACTGGATTTAACATTTATTCACCCGACGGTAGATCACGCTTTGTAGCCGGCTCCCTCTTCGCTAACATTGTATTAGCTGATGAGTTAAACCGAACTACACCTCGTACTCAATCGGCTTTACTTGAGGCCATGCAGGAAAAACAGGTTACAATTGAAGGAGCCTCTCATCCGCTTTCTGACATGTTCATGGTTATCGCCAGCCAGTTACCCTATGGATCCGAAGGCACTTATCCTTTAACTGATGTGCAAGCAGACAGGTTCATGTTTAGAGTTTGGAGTGACTATTTAAGCAAAGAAGATGAACAGCGAGTCATCTCAAGAATGGACTACATCGAGAGCCCAAATATTAAAGCCGTCGCCACCCTCGAAGAAATTATACAAGTGCAGCAAAGAGTAAGGAAAGTCCATGTTTCAGATGAAGTTGCATGCTACATAGTCTCCATAATTCAAAGAGCACGAGAAGACCCCGATATTGCTTCGGGACCAAGCACGCGCGCTACTGTCTCTTTGTTTAAAGGCTCCAGGTCCTTGGCGTTTTTGGAGGGAAGAGACTACGTTTTACCTGATGATGTCAAAAAGCTTACTTTTCCAGCCCTAATCCATAGAATTCGTGTTAAGGCTGAAGCGGAAATGGAAAATGTTACCCCTAAAATGGTTATTGATAGGGTTATAGCCGAGGTCGCGGTTCCAAAAATATAGCAGCGGATAGATGTCAATGGGGCCTTTGAATGCTGGGACGCTTGCCAGAATATATCTAGTACTAGTACTTCTACTGACAGTTTTGTTTTCTCCCCTGCTTGAGTTCGGCATAGCGCTTACATTGTTGGCTATTCAGCTTTACTGCATTTATAAGCCGCCAAGAGCCGCTTCAAACCTCGTAATTGTTGTGGCTTCATTAGTTTTGGCGCCTTTGGCATTCCAAGCTTTAGTTGGCGAAATGGCTGCAGTTTTGCTTATAATTCCAGCCATATTCCTGTTAGACTCAAGCCTCAAACAATACGCTTTAGCACAGACTTTTTGCTTTTCAAAGGTTGGAAGAAACGCCACAAATGTTCTCAAAAGCTTAGGACTTTGTTTTGGCGTCGTTTTAATTGCTTCTATTGTTTTGTTTAACTTAACTTTAATGTTGACAGCTGCTGTTTTCTTCATCTACTTTGCAATAACTCTACTCTACACTTTCCGAAAGGTGCCATTAGATGCGTTAGAAGAAAGCAAAACTTGGAGTCGAACAGTAGTCGGCGACACAGATTCCAAATCAATTACCATAAAATCAAACTCCCGAATTCCCACCCAAGTCTTCTTACAGCCAACCGATTCATGGGTAAAGATAGAACCAACTATGTTAACCTCAACCAACAAAGAAGAGACTACACTACATTTTACTCCTCCACTTGCAGGGCCATCAAAAATCTCAGTCAAAGCATCCATCGTTGACCCTCGTGGAATTATAGTAACCGACCAACTTTTGCAACCTCTCGACTTGCATATTATCCCAAGAGCAAAGTATGCCAAATGGCTTGCAAACAAATTTCTGGAGCAAACCGCTAAAGGAGCAGGAACAGCGACTGGTCTTTCCAGATTCGCAAAGGCAGGCAAGTTTGGCGTTGAATTCCAAAGTACTCGCCCTTACCAGCCTGGCGACAGCTGGAGAGATTTTGATTGGAAACACACTTTCATGCTTGACCAATTGATTGTCAAAGAATTTTCTGAAGCTCAAAACCAAGTTGGAATAATCGTCGCCGATTTAACTGCGAAAAATGCAGAAGATGCAGACATCCTTGCTTACAACTTGGTCATGTCAGCGCTAACGTTAGCCGCGGAAGCCCTACCCTCAGCCCTAGCAGTTTATAACAGCCACGAAGTACTTGCAGCTACGTCCCCAATAAGCCCACGGGAAACTCTTAAAAAAACGCTTGAACTAACAGACAAAATCACAGTCGAGGAACCCAAACAAAAGGTTTTGCAGCCTCCTGAAATGCGAAGGCTCAAACGATCAATCAGCCAACTTGAAACAATAAAAAACGACTCTGCCCAGAAACTCATAGAAATCTTGGAGTTTGAGTCAGAGGCTAACCTGCAAGCAGCAAAGACACATCCTGCAATGAGTGCATTAATGAAAGCTGTTAAACTTGCGCAGGCGCCTGCAGTGATAACGGTAGCTTCTCCAATAAGTTATGACTCAGACGCTTTGTTGCTTGGTTTGGAACAACTACGCGAAAGAGGTTTCAGAATCGTGTTCCTTAAGAGACAGGGCATTTAACAAATTTGCAGTATCGGCTTGTTCATCAATAATTAAGGAGAACGTAAGCAATGCCTGGAGCGGATATTGTTTTATTCGGATTTTTTTTGCTGGCCTACGCGTTCGAAACAGTAGGGGCAGTAGCTAACTAGGTCTGTTTTTGCGCTGGAGTAGTCAAGCATGAGCATGGGTGTGGTAAACTCTTTTTTGCATGACGGACAATTTAACTTGTCACTATTATTGCTTGTTTGAGTAATTTCTTGCTTGACTGGCGTCTGCTGAATTGTCGATCCGCTGACTGTTCGAATCCGAGGGGCTATAGCTGTTTGGGTGGGTTGGATTGGCGTCATTTTCTGCGCCGATGAGGTAGTCTCCTGAGGCTCAACAATCATTACAAAATTAGGTGACGTAACAGCTTTTCTATTGGTTTGAACAAGTGGAAGGGTTGGTTTGATTCGCATTTCAGAAGGTAGAGTCTTGCGTTTCCAAAGATAACTGGTTACAGCAGGTATGCTAATGACAATTGCTGCTCCAATAGCTATATAGTCAACAAGGTTGTGAGCTGTTGAATTGCTTATTACGAAAAACATTGAGAACATTGGTTGTCCAAAAAAGTTTGTTACGATGCCGACTGCGTAAAAGACCAAGCCGCCGGAAACCAGCAGCATTGTCACGAATAGCTTTTGTATTGTCGACATATTCATGATTTTTTCTTTCATGCTATTGGCTTGCAATGTTGTCACGACTGTTTAGTGGTAAGCACAAAGACCAAATTAAGAATTATGTATTAATAAACCATATTATAAAACTATTCCCACAACAACAAATTCAACCATAAAAAAGAGCAAAACCAAACAAGCCAAGCCTTCAAGGAGGGGGAAGGGTCTACTATTTACATCTAATTTTTTAGGGTAAATATGGTTCAGCCCTGCAGTTCTCCGAGAAAATGATAGGAGGGAGGGGTCTACTATTTACATGGGTTTTCAGCAGGTAAATAGGGACCCAAAGCATCGCCCTTTAACCCTGCAAGCATAATGTCAAGAGGGATAGGGGTCTCAATTTTACTACAAGTTTCTATAGGTAAAATTGGATCTAACAATTTAGAAAACACATGTCACCTGCCTGAACGCCTTAGATGAAAGACAGGAGGGATAGGGGTCTACTATTTGAAACCGTTTTCTATATACAAATAGGCGGTTAAGCCCTGACCCAACCTATAGTAGGATAGGAGCCTCCTTTTAACAACAGACTTCAACAGGTAAATCTCATAAAGCAGGCTTTCATAGAAGCGCTATGAAAAACCAGATTTTTCATAGGAAAAAGGCGTACTAAATTCCGCCTTAAACTGCAACTCTTACATAAGCTAGTATTAATTAATCAACAAAGTCATGATAAAATCAACAAAACCATAAGCGTGAGATCTTAACTTTGCATTTTTCTGCGGATTTACTTTGTCAAATAGGTTTATTGTGCTTCTCAAAAATGTTAATATGACATGTTGCGATATGGGTGTTATTGAAGAGCTTGCAATTTTAGTCTAAACTTGACATGTCAGTTGTTGGTTGGGGGTAAAGTAAAGTTTGAACTTGAAACTGTACGCTTTAAAGAAAGTAAATCCAAGACTTGACAGCGATATCCAACTGGTAGTTGTGGACCTAGACAAAGGCAAACGTTACCCATTAAACTTCGTATGCGTTCTTCCACGTTACCTGCGACTCCTCGAAAAACGCACTAGTAATTTTGCAAAAATCTTCGGCACTAAAAGTGTGTGCACAGCAAAAAACCTGCTTGTTGAGGCAAAACACGAAGAAGAAGACCCGGAGATTCAAAGGGTTCTAAGCAAACGGATTAAAGAAATAGATTTAAAACATGATACCAAAACTGAATGCGCCGACCAGAACATATAGTTGTCCCAATGTTAACCAAACCTTTCTTAACCTCAAATTCTAACTAAGCCCTTTGAAGCTATAGCCTGCTAGTTTGCTCTTGCCTGAGGAAATAAGTAGGGAGATCAGATAGTCATGTTCCACTAAACCGAAGCCGCCTTTCGCTGCAGAGGCTTCGTCGAATGCCTTTACACCATCTGGTTTAAGCGCTGGCGATTTGATGGCGAATGGCACGGGATCTCTTGTATGTGTCCCGATTCGGATGGGCGTGGGGTGATCAGGCAAAATTGCCATGGCATATGGCTCCTTTAAACCTCCTATAATTCTGCCCAAAAGCCGCTTATCTAAGTCCTCAATTGTCTTCACCTTCAACTCGAAGTCTTTAACGTGCCCAGCCTCGTCAGGCGCTTCAACATGGACAAAAACCAAATCGTTGGTCTCCAAAGCTCTCAGCGCTGCATCAGCTTTGCCCTCATAGTTGGTGTTCGCCAAACCAGTTGCCCCCGGAACAATAATGATTTCCATCCCCGCATAGATGCCGAGTCCTTTCACTAAGTCAACCGCAGAAATAACTGCCGCTTTCAAACCATACTTTTCCTTCAACGTTGGCATAGAGGGTTTCTTGCCCCCACCCCAAGGCCAAATCGAGTTTGCAGGGTTCTTTCCTGCTTTTATACGTGCAATATTAACGGGGTGTGTCCGTAGGATGCCTTCGGAACGATGAATTAACACTTGAAGTAATCGCGCTGTTTTTTCTGCTGCTGGCGACTTGGCTTTCGGTAGTACCTCTGAAACTTTGGCGCCGATAGCGTCGTGCGGCGGAATGCATTGGATAAGCTCTGGATGAGGGAAATTTCGCATTATCAAAAAGTGCCTGTAGTCAAGTCCAGGGTAGAATTCAATTTTTCCCTGACTACCCAATGCTTTGTTTATTGAGGCTATCAGCTGGCTTGATTCTTCAGTCGTTATGTGCCCTGCAGAGTAATCAAAGATAGCTTCATCTTTTACAGTGATCAAGTTGCAGCGATACGCCGCATCGTTCTTTTCAAGTTTTATACCTCGCGACGGCGCCTCAAGTGGACCTCTTCCTGTGCAGTAAATTTTTGGGTCATAGCCAAGGATGGAGCAGATGGCAACTTCAGAGCCTGGACTAAGCCCGTCTGGGACATTTTTGATTAAGCCGCTTCGACCTTGGGCTGCGATTGAATCCATGTTAGGTGTGACTGCTGCTTGAAGGGGCGTTTTGTTGCCTAATTCAGCAATAGGGTAATCAGCCATTCCATCTCCGACAATAATGATGTACTTCACCAAATCAACTCCAAACTACCAGCTATGGGCTGTTCTTTGCTTTCAAAGATATCTAAACGCCATATTTATCTGCATAGCAGAAAGCACGCTAAAGAAAAGCGGGATTGGAGAAAAAAAACGGAAAAGAATTATTGCAGAACTGTCGCGCCGATTAATTGCACTGCTGTTACAGGTTGAGAAACCTCGCCACCGTACGCCGCACTGGCTTGCACTGGCACGTTTGAGATTGCCATAACGATGTTTTGCCCGTATATTACTTGGCCAAATACAGTGTAGCTGCCGTCAAAGTTTGTGTTGCTGTTGTCCGCGACGTTGATGAAGAATTGGCTGCTTGCCGAGTTAGCTGCCCCTGTGTTTGCCATGGCGATTGTCATGTTGTAGTTGTGGTTGTCGTTGCCTATTTCGTCTTTGATTGTAGGAACATTGGTTGCGCCTTCTCCACCCTGAATCATGAAGCCAGCTATGATTCTATGGAAAACCGTGTTATTGAAGTATCCCTCGTTGACTAGATTCACAAAGTTGCCTGTTGTTATCGGTTTGTCGTCTCGCATTTGGATAACTATGTCACCCTTCGACGTTATGAACAAAACTTGGTGGCCTCCTGCGCTATATTCTCCTGCTGGCGAAGTAGCTGGAACAACATTTGATGCGTTAAAGGGTGTCGTGGTTGGAACGGTAGTTGGAGACGACGTGATTGTTGGAGTCGGCGTGGGCCTAACAGTGTTTGCGGTGCTACCTTTTTCCAGGTTAGTAGCAACTACATAACCAACGATTCCGATAAGAATGATTGCGACGATTGCGGTTACAATGAGCTTATTCCTTTTGGCTCGCGACTTGTTACTGTATGTTTTTATTTTGCGGTTCTGACTTGGGCTCATGTTCACAAATATCAAACATTTTTTTATTTAAAGCTTTCAAAATTTTTGCTTAAACCGACGGTCGCATTTGGGTTGCAGATTTTTTTAACGCACAAGTATTTTATCTTTGAGTAGCTATGGAATACTGCTCCAAAAGGCGCAATTAACCGTTTAATCGATGCCTAACTGCCTAAGCAGAGATGATCGAATTGCAAGAAAGCGAATACGTTCTTCACATCAACTTCGATAAAATCAAGGTGGAAACCGATAAACTACGACAAGTAGACATGAAGCTAGCCGACGCCGTGGACCTTTTTGTTGCTTCTGTAAAAAAAGAAACAGCCCGTATTGAACCAACTTTGAAGAAAGAGACCAATAGTGAGCGAGAGCTCTGGGAAGATTACAGGCACCTGCAAAGAGAAAAACTGGCTGTTTTAGATTTAAATCATGAATGGGACTACCTTAACCAAACTGTCAAAGACCTCAATCCTAAACTAGATTTCCTCGTAACAGACGCAATAGAAGAATTACACGACCACATCACCGTCACAGCTGAATCACACCGAGCACACATCGACATTTTAGAAATATACAATACACGTAAAATCGAGGTTTTAGCGCTGGTAGTAACCGTTATCATTTCTTATTTAGCAGTCTGGGAATTTTTCGTGAGAGACCTCTTCATGAACCTTATTTTCCCCGACCATTTGAGTCCCAACCTCAACTATTTGGCTGTCATCTTATCGCTAATGCCTGTTTTTGTAACTATCACCTGGGCGTGGCTTAGACGCAAAAACTACTTCTAGCAAACGGGCAAGCGATAGTGACTGCACAGGCACAGCAACAAACCTATTTAAGAATTCTTATCATAGAATAACTTCAGAAAAAAAGGAGATTTTTGTATGCTTGAAGGTTGGGAATGGCTAATTATAGGCGTAGTCGCCATAGTAATAATACTGTGGGGTCCAGCAAAGATTCCCGAGTTTGCCAAAGCACTAGGCAGAGCAAAAGGCGAATTTAACAAGGCGCAGAAAGAATTCACTGATGCTGCAACCCAGGATCCGTTCACCCCTGTGCAACCCGTTTCTATTGTTGCTACAACTACAGTTCTCAAAACAAAAGACGAAGTTTTGCTTGAAACTGCCAGAAGATTTAGTATTCCGACGCAAGGCAAAACAAGGGAACAGATATCTGATGAAATATCGGCTAAAGTCAAGCTGTTAAGCACTGACTAGACCGCGTTTCTGCCAGGTAACTTCTTTGAAGTAGCTGCGGCCATAAAATTTTTTATAGTTCAATTTTTATGCGGGTTATTTGTGTTGGACAGGTCGTTTATCGAAAAAGTATCTATTAAATCTTTATATACACGATTGCTTTGTTTATTTCAACGCTGTATCATCAATTAATAAGATTTAATAGTTAAGAAAAATAACACGAGAAGAGGGAAAAAAATGGCAAACTCGCTAGAAAAGCATCAAGCAGAAAACATTCATTTCGAAGTGAGTTTAAACAAAAACAATGTCTTTTCGCCAAGTGACGCCAAAACAAAACAATTACCCGATACCGAGAAAACGCGGCAGGAACCGTTCGACAAATTGCTTGTTGAAGCCATCGACGACGCATTAACATCACTGGGAGAACCAGTAAAAAATACTTTTTACCAACATTTAGAAAACGATTTTGACCTCAACAAAGACCAAATACCTAAAAAAATTGATGAATTCTCCTTTATAATTCACAAGATCTTTGGTTTAGGCGCAAGCCGGCTAGAAATTCGATTCGTGAAAAATCTCAACAATAAACTTGGGCCAGACGTGGAGCCTGTCCAATGTGAATTTTCCGTATCTGAGTGGATAGTTACGGAAATGGCGTTTAAAGAGCATATCGATGAAATGCGAACTCATTACGAAATGAAAGTTCGTGTAAACCATTAGGAGGTTTGTGGAAGCGTATGATTAGACCAAAAATCCTTGTTGTTGATGATGATGAGTCAATAAGGCTAACCATGAAGGTCATACTGGAGGATGAAGGTTACCTGGTGGATATGGCGGTTAATGGAAGAGAAGCCATTAAAATGACCCAGAAAACAAACTATAACTTAGCTTTGCTTGACATTCGGTTGCCTGATATTGAAGGGGTTGAGTTGCTTAAACTTATAAAAGATGGTCTTCCGAGACTTCGAAAAATAATGGTGACGGGATACCCCTCTGTGCAGAATGCGGTGGCAGCTCTAAATAAGAATGCCGATGCCTATTTGATAAAACCCGTTAACTTGGATGAACTCTTAACAGTAGTTAAGAGTCAATTAAAACTCCAAGAAGAAGAAAAGTCTTTTACCGAAGAAAAAGTTGCAGAATTTATTGAAACTCGAGTAAGAGAACTTGCAGTAAATAGCATGTAATCTGAAATGCATCATTTTTTCTGCCCTTATAAAAATGTGGAGAACTTTCGAAAAGCCCGTTTTTGCTCTCTTAAATAAAGTATATCTTATGTCCTAAACCTTCTTTATTTTCAGTTTGTTAAAGAACGAGTTTTTTTCTTCTTTGTCTGGCCTACTTGATGGATTTTTTTGACTTTCAAGTTTTTCGATCTCTTTTTTAATGCGCTGTGCAATTTCTTTTTGGTCGTTTAGTTCCTCAATTAAAAGAATATGGTTGCCTTCAGCGATTTTTTCTGCGTCAGCATTTAGTTTAGGAATTGCTATAAAGATTGGGATATCGACTTTAACTTCTGAAATTTTGTAAACATACAGTATTAATGGTTGAGGTTGAATTTCCGTTTCGCTTATTGCGTGGTCAAGAGCTATAACTATTGGTTGTCTATTAACCTCTTTTCTGGCGATTAAGCTGAATCGGTGCTGCATTCCACTTTTTTGCCCAGTTACCAACCCAGGTATTTCAATTTTGAAGCCAAGTTCGGCTAGAAGCACTCTAATCTCTTCTAGGCTTGCAACATTTTGTCTTATTTCCTTCTTTCGAGCAAGATTGAGAGAAAATTTCGGGAGCTCTAAAACCTGCACGTCTTTAAGAGTGAAGTTTTTGCTACAGTGATGGCAGACTAAATCAAATTCTGGGTTTTCAAATCTTTCACTGCATGCTTTGCATACGTACCAACGTCCCATGTTGCGGAATTTACCATTCACCAATAGCTCACCGCATTTTGGACATCGGTTTTCAATATAATTTTCTTTTGGATCAATGTTCCCACATGGGATGTGCTCGGTTAGGCTTGTTTTGAGAATGTCATGGCTTTTGCATCTTGGACAACGGGTATGCATCGTCATTATTGTTGACTCACAGTATGGACAACCAGACGCTGTGTCAAAGAATTTTTTCTCAAGCAAGTTTAAAGCTGATAAGTTTCCTAAAAATTCAATCGACAATTTGTTGGCGCCAGCATCTTTTTGATCTAAGTTAGTCATCCGATATACAAAGCCTTCTTGAGGATCGTAAGCTGGCGTAATTTCTGCCTTATCGCCAAGTTGCAGAAGTTGCCGTAGTAGATCGCGTGTTTTGGGGTCAATATATGCGTCTCTTCGTGCAAGCTCCATCTTGTCTTCCTGGTTTGACGCTTCAACTTGCTCACTGTTATTGCCGACTGTAAGCACCTTGATCGTAGATGGGTCTTGGTTCGTTATGTCTGTAACCGCACCACCTTGATTTGTCTTTTTTTTCATTTTGACCCCAATTCAATTATTTTTCTGTTTCTCATGGGAGGAAGATGTAGAACGCTACCCCGGCTGCAATCGCTAAAATTGCCACATGCTTTAAGCCATCTACGAAAGAGTCTTCATTGATTTTGCCTGCAATTAAACCGCCGAAGAGTGCTTCAAGCAAAGAGGCGTGCAAAAACAGTCTTCTTGATTGTGCCTGCGTCAGAATTGGCTTAATGAAAGATGTAGAGGTCGCCGCAGTGGTTTGAGCTAACGGAGCAAACATCATTTTCGAGATAACAATTATAATGAATAAGAAAATAAATACGGAAAAGTAAAATATCGCTATGTAAGGAAACGTTTGCATTCTTCTTTTATCAGTCCAATCATTTATGTTTTCCAAGTACTTGGCAGTTGCTTCAAAAATGTTACAGAGGTCTCCTCCATGTCTTCCTGCTTCATTAATAAGAACAGTTGCTTTTTCGATTAGAGGTAAATCTATCCGTTTACTGAATTGTGTTAAGGCCTCGCCAAAGCTCATGCCCCAACTCATGTGAGCAACAAGAGTCTTTAGTTCTTCCGTCAAAGGACCATACATTCGATTAGAAGCATGCTCGAGAGCAATTTGCAAGGGTATACCTGTTCGTGATGCGGTAGCCAAATCCCTCAAGAATTCTGGGGTTGCTTTCTCGATTTTGCGTCGCCATCGATTATGAATCATTTGGGCGATGCTTGGTGGTACCACACCTATTGCCAACGCAATTACAATCATGTAATCCAAAGTTGGTGATGTCAAATAGAATATTGCCGATGCTCCGAAGAAGATGGCCGCCGCAGCTATTGAGATAAACGATACTTGTTTTATGGTTTTCTTGGTTACGCTCATATGGTCACTTCTCGAATGTCGACATTATAACTATCATAATTGCCCCGATAATGGGAATACCCAAGTAGGTCATCAAGTATAGAAGCGTTCCAATGCCCATTCCCGCTATCGTGCCACTACCTATCATGCCGAGGGTTACGAATAAAACAGCGAAAAGCAGTGGGGCGGCAACCAGCATCATGATGTATATTTCAGCCATTGCAGACAGCGATTCTAGCATCATGTCAAGTTTTCCGATTCGTTCCCTTGTTATTTTTTCTGAAGTTATTTTTAGGTATTCCGTTGGGCTTCCGCCTGTTTTTATAGTTGCGACATAGCCGATGAGTAATTCGCGTAGTTGATCGTTTGGTGTTAATTTGGCGTTGTCCATAATCGAAGTTAGCAAGTCGTTACCGAAAATTTGGATGTCTCGTATGATGTTGTTGAATTCTAAGTGTGCTTCCTTAAGAGTGTCGATGGTTGCAACTGAGTCAAAAATAACGCTGGGAGGAACGTTTGAGCTTGACAAGAGAGTTAGAAAGCTCGCTATGTAGGGTAAATTCTTGTCGATGGGCCCTCTTCTGCCACTTGCCTTCAACCCAGGGTAGAGGTACATAACCATTAATGCCGCCAACGCAGCAGTTGAGCCGGCAGATAGACTGAAGACAAAATTGGTTACCGATAAGAATGGGATTCTGCCCAGCAAGGGTAAGAATAAAAGTGATAGAATAATTGTCCCGGCGAAAACTAAAATAGAAGTTAGAATCATCAGGGCGATATATGCCTTGAATGCAATCAGTACGCCGCCTTGTTTTAGTTGAATATGTAGCTCTTGAAATTGGGGATATAGCTTTCCTAGTTTTTTGTTCAGTTTTTCGTAGGCTATCGTCCAGAGCTCCAGTTTCATTTTAGCTCACTCTTGCTTTTCTATAGACTTGCTGTGGATTGGAGAAATATTCTAGGACCAGTTTAGAGACATCTTCGTATGATCGTATGTGCTTTCTAACCATGTAGTCGAGAATGGTTTGTCTCATTTTTAATTCTTCATCGATTTCTTCTGGTGCATATCCCCATTGCGCCGCTATTTTGTCTAGGAGTGGACTTCTCCCAACTTTGATGTAAGTGTCTTTTTGGGCGTCCCATGTGAATATGTCTTGAATTTCAAAATCGTCTTTTTCTTTGTTCCATCCGACCATTTCTGAAACACTTATGGTTCTTCTTAAAGAAATGTTATTCACTACCAGTCTACGGGCAATTGCTATCGTGTTTAGGTTTTCTACTTGGGTCTTTGGTATGTTCATAGGTTTTGTGGTGAGCCGATGAAGTACTCCTTGCACGTTTTCGGCGTGTACTGTTGTTAAACCTAAGTGACCTGTGGCCATAGCTTGGAATAACGCATAGGCCTCCTCCCCTCTGATTTCGCCAACAATTATGAAGTCTGGTCTTTGCCTGAGTGCAGCTCTTAGAAGGTCGAACATGCTGATGCTACCAATCCCCGCTTCGCCTACAGCTCCTGCCCCAGTTCCTAACCCTTGTCTTGTCACCATCATTTCCCAGTTTTTATGTGGCAGACGGATTTCCTGAGTGTCTTCTATGCTGACAATTTTTAAAGTTGGTCTAATGAATAAGCTAATGGCGTTTAACATTGAGGTTTTACCTCCACCTATGTCGCCGCCGATCATAACTGAATGCCTGTTTTCTATAATAAACCAATAATAAGCCGCTATTTCCGCTGACAGCGCCTTATAAATTATCAAGTCTGTTATTGTAAGTGGGCTTTTCTTGAATTTTCGGATTGTGAATGTACTGCCTTTAGGTGTAACCTCAGTTCCATAAGTTACTTGAGCTCGGCTACCGTCATTTAGCGTTCCATCTAGTATTGGTTGAGCAATGGAGATATGTCTGCCGCATAAGTAAGCAAGTTTAAAAACGAAGTTCTCCAGTTCCTGTGGAGTGTCAAAAAATATGTTTGAAGGAATAGATTCGTATTTTCGGTGCCAAACGAAAACGGGAGAGTTTACTCCATCGCATGAAACGTCTTCTATGTTTTCGTCTCTCATAATGCCATCAATTTTTCCGAACCCTAAGAAATCTCGTGCAATGTAATACTGGTATTTTCCAAGGGTTTTACTGTCAACCGTTATGTTGTATTTTACAGCGGTCTCCAAGATCTTGTTTTTCAAGAAATTCTCGGGGCTGTTCGGTTTCTTTAAGCTCTTAGTGTTAATGGAAAGCTCGTCCCAAAGAATGCTTTTTAACTCGGCAAGAGCCTTTTTATCCGATTCTGTTAATGTTGGCTCTAGAATTGAGTATTTTATTTCGTTTGTTTCATCTTCAATTATTGCAGCATACGAAAAAGGAATTAGAAGAGGATACTGTTCCTTGAAAGTTTCCGAAACATCCGTTGAATCTGAAGCGTCTGCTGGTTTTTCAACTGTGTTATTTGCTAAATCTACAACTAAGCCGTTGACTGATGTCGTTTGAGGCTTTTCCTGTTTTCCTCTTTGTTTCCACAGCTTCAAGGCGGAGTCTCCGACGGTTAATTCTTTAGGAGTCAATATATACTGTGTAATCTTTGGTTATCTCTAACCTTTCTCAGAATCACTCTGTATCACCCTGAATCAGTGCCTTATGATTAAATACCCGATTTATGCCCTTTTGATATTTTATCGAATATGAACATTTGAAGGCACGTTAACAGAAAAAATAATTTCTTTAGTAAAGAAAAAAATTAGGGCATTGAGTACATGCAGTAGATGCAGTATTGATAAGTATCAGCGGTTAACGAGGTTGAACTCGGCCACGTACCATATGTTATTGTGCCAGTGTGGTACCCGGAATTTGTAGAGGTTCCGCTGTAGTAGAGAGAGACAGTTGAACTTCCTGAGTCGGCCCATACGACCAGAACATAGGTGGTGCCTGCTGTAAGAGTTGGTTTGGTTCCAAACGAGAATGTTACCCATTGTGAACCAGTTAGCCCTGTGACCGCGTTTGTTGAACCTACTAAAGTGCCGCTTGTAGTGTAAATTGCTGCTTTCATGTTTCTGGAAGAGCTACTACCCACGTTAAGGTAGGCTGATATGCTTTGTGCAGTGCCCGTTTGAGAAGCTACGAAAGGTGCTCCCCGAATTGTGTTGCTTATTGACTGAGAGTTTGATCCAGTATTGGTATTTCCCAGAGTTCCTGTGTATGACAATATTATTGTTTGAGCTGAGTTCATAGTCACGCTGCTAGACGGATTATATGAGTTGAAAGTAAAGCCATTGACAGGAGTCTGTGGGCTTCCTGCGGTTGAAGTTGTGGTTGCATCTGCCCAAGATGTCCAGTTCGTAGTTTGCTGCTGGTTAGTATTCTGAGTGCCAAATTGCGTGTAAGTAATTTGGAAGTTGACGTTCGTCCCACTTATCAAGTCACTAACTGCCAGTGAATATTGGTTATAGTACGTGTATAGTGTGGTTGTTGAGGCGGAAATCGTTCCACTTGTGGTTTGGCTTGTTTGCCAACGCTCAGATGAACCAGAGCCGCTCAGTGGATTGGTTATGCTCCAGGTTGATCCCGCATCAAACCAGTAAGGAGTCGCAGTGGTTGTTAGGACCTGAGGAGCTGAAACACCATACCGATTAGCAGTGAAAGTCGGCGCAGTTGGCGAACCTCCACCTTTCACCGTGTAGGACAAGGTCATCGAATACTGGTGGTAGTACCCAGCTGTTGTAGTTCCTGAAGAAGACACTGATGCGATTGCTGTGTATGTTCCGCTATCTGCAGATGTTACTTGCCATCTCTCGCCCGTAGCGCCAGCGATTGGGCTGGTATAGGTTACGGATGAGCCCGCGTCAATCCAAACCGCTGTTCCACCAGAAGCTCCTTTGGTGGGCGTTGTGGTTATTGTACTGCCATATTGTCTAAAGCTTACAATATTGGTTACCGTCGGAGTGCTCGAATCGAACACAGTAAAGTATGGAGTAACCGAGTATTGATTATAGTATGTGAAAGCGATAGTCGTTGAAGCTGTAACTGTGCCGCTTGTAGATTGACTAGTGCACCATTGTTCAGAACCAGATGAGCTTAACGGGTTTGTGATAGTCCATGGAGAGCCAGCGTCAAACCAGTAGCCGGTAGCTGTCGTGGTTAACACTTGTGGGGTAGAGGCGCCATTAAGATTAGCGGTGAAAGTTGGCGCCGTAGGTGAACCACCGCCAACGATGATGTAAGACAATGTCAATGAATACTGATGGGTCCATGAAGCGGTTTCAGTGACGGCCCCGTTCATAGTGACTAGCGCCGAGTTGTTGCCTGTTCCTGAATAGCTACCTGAACCTGAACCAGTCCAACCATTCCAGGTATATCTCTCGCCGCTCCCAACGCTTGGAGAAGTGGCGTAAATGGTAGCGGTTGAACCTGAAGTATACCAAGATCCTGAGGTGGGACTTGTTGTGCCAAAGTTTGTGGCCATTGTGATTTGGTACTGCGTCGCGTAGTTGCCTATGATTGTTCCAGATGAAGTCAACGGTGAGGCTGGACCGCTAACGTTTGTTAAGACATATTGTTTGCCTGAGCCAGCTGCGATCGTTGTGGTGAATGAATAGGTTGTGCTGGCGTTAACCCATATGCCAGCTTGCGGAAGCTGGCTATAGGTGGTTGCGTTTGATCCTATTGTTAAGACTGTACCTGACGCATCACTGCTCAACCCGTTTTGTTGGAAGGTTAATTGCCACTGGTGCGTCCATGTGGCTGTTTCGGTAATAGGTCCGTTCATGGTGATGAGGTTGGTGTTGTTGCCGGTGCCGGTGTAGCTGCTTGATCCAGTACCTGTCCACTCGTTCCAGACATATTGCTCACCAGCGCCGACGCTTGGTGATACTGCATAAATATTTACTTGTGTGCCAGCATTGAACCAACTGCCGGAGATTGGGCTGAAAGTGCCAAAGTTAGCAGCCATAGTTAACATGAATTGATGTGCCCATGTGGCTGTTTCGGTAATAGGTCCGTTCATGATGATGAGGTTGGTGTTGTTGCCTGTTCCTGAATAGCTACCTGAACCTGAACCAGTCCAACCATTCCAAACGTACTGTTCACCCGCAACTACACTTGGGGAAACTGCGTAAATTGTAACGGCAGATCCAGCATTGTACCAGGTGCTGTTGGTGGGGCTTAAGGTGCCAAAGTTACTTGCCATAGTTATTTGGTATTGTAGGGTAAATGAGGCTACAACGGTTGAAGGGGAAGTTGGAACAGTGTAAGTGTGTGTTTGAGAGCCAGTATCGTTCCAGCTTGAATAAACGTATCGGCTTCCGCTTGTTCCGACTGGAGAATTGGCAACCAACGTATGTTGCGAACCGGTTATCCAAATGAAGGTTTGCGGTGTTGAATAAGCTGTGCCATCGACTGTAACGTAGCCTGAGCCTGTGGGGTTTGAAGTGATGGTGATTTGTTCATCTACTCTAAAGAGGGCTGAAGCTGAATTGTGGTTGGTACTAGAGTCGGTTGCGGTTACTGATTGGTTGCCGCCTGCAGTATTTGGTACGGCACAAGTGGCGCTGAAAGATCCTGTGCTGCCAGTGGTTAAAGTAGTTGGATTTGTTGAAATTTGTGACCCGCCAAATGAAACATTGACTGTTGAAATCGCGGCAAACCCATTACCAGTTACTGTGAAAGATGAACCGACTATTCCTGAGGTTGGGGTTAGAGTTAGGCTTGGTGAAACGGTAAATGTTGCTGTAACTGAGTTGTTGCCGGAATCAATAACTTTAATTATATGGGATCCAGTGATTGATGCCGGAATTTGGAAAGACGCTCCTGAAAATTGGCCTGAACTTGTAGCGGATGTCTGCGTAACCAATGCGCCGTCAAAAGTGATATTTATCGATGAATAAGTTACAAAATTAGAGCCTGTAATGCTTACACTTTGTCCTATCGTTCCAGTGTTTGGGCTAACAGTGATTGTGGGAATCGTAACCGTGAAAGTTTGTGAAGCATTAAAGTTTCCGTTTGCATCAGTTATGTTAACTGTTTGGCTTCCGGCATTTGCGAAAGGAACAATGAATGATCCTAAAAATGAGCCGTTTGAATTTGTTCCCAAATTGGTGGGAACGGTTTGAGCGAATTGTCCTCCAACAAAAACGTCAATGTTTGAATTAGCCGCAAATCCCGCTCCCCCAAAAGTGACGATGGTGCCCTGCGGACCAGATGTCGGCGTTATCGGTGTAACCGAAGGAATAATGGTGAAATTTGCGACAACACTGTTCACGCCATCGTTCACCACAACTGGTTTAGCGCCTGCTGTATCTGCAGCATTAAAAGTTGCTGAGAAGCTGCCTGTTGAGTTTGCAGTTATCGTTGAAGGAGTTGTAACAGTTGTGTTTCCATCAAACGTGATTAAGATAGTTGAATTAGCAATAAAGTTTGAACCCGTAACTCCAACTAGTGCCCCTGTTGAGCCACTTTGAGGACTCACGGTTATAGTTGGAGTGGTCACGGTGAAATTAGTGGAGTAATAATTGAAACTATTGTCAGTGACTACGACAGAATTGTTTCCTGATGCTGCTCCTTGTGGGACAGTGAATTTAGCGCCCGCTGGGATAGCGCCTGTGCTGGTAGTTATAAAGTTGAAAGTTATGTCGGTTCCGTTAAAAATAACTCCAAGATGAGAGTTAGGTGCAAAACCTTGTCCAGAAACTGTCACTTGTTGACCAATTGGACCGCTGGTCGGGGAAAGAGTCACGGGAGCAACTGGGGGTGTTATAACCAATTTCACTGCATCCACAATTACGGCCCAAGGGTTGGTTGAAGTAAAAGTGCAATTTACTGGCAAGTTGGTTGTTTGGTTCGCGACTATATCCCATTCACTCCATACTGATCTGGGCATGGCGTTGTCTTGTCCTGAGGCTCCATACGAACTTTGCACAGGCATAATTTGCCCGAAACCAGCTCCTGGGGATATCACAGGGTTAAGATTGTCGATTCCCAAGGCGCCAATTACTAAATCATTTGAATAATTTGTAGTGATTGTATCTGCCGGCATGGTGGATTGGCCTATAGATGTTTGCGGTGAACCATCAAAAGGAGAAGTAGTATTGACACCACTGACGGCGAACGCTAATGCCGAGCAATAGTAATCCTGTAACTCATCAGCAGTTGATTGGATGTTTATTGTTATTGGACCAATTGTGGGCATAATGGCATAGAATGTTTCCAAAATGCTGTCGCCGTTATACTGATCTGTAGAAGAAGATTGACCTCTTAGAGTCCAAGTTAGGCTAGGGGTTGAGGTTGGAGTGTATAGCGTATTACCGTCATCGTATGATACGACCACATAAATGAGTTGATTGACCTGAGTGGTGTTTAGAGACAACTGCAGTGGAGTTTGGTTACCCGTATAAGTAGAGTTCACATTAGTTACTCCAGGGAAACTTCCAATTGGCGTTATTGCATTAAATTGATTAATGCTTGGATAAGCTGATATGCTGTTGCCTCTTTCTGAAATAAACCAAAAGATAAACTGATCATAATTTGATGAATTGGCAACTTTAACAGAGTTAAAGTAATAGGTGCTGCCTCCAGACTGAAGAGTAATTGCTGGATTTACAACTACATTGCCGACCGTGCCGCTTGTCAAATCTTTAATCCACAATCGCACCAATTCAGTAGGAAGCGTTCCATTATCCGTTACTGAGCAGGTTAAATAAACGACATTGTTTAACACAGCTGTTTCTGGGTTTGTGACCGAAACTGTTTGGAGTTCCGTATAGCGGTCTAAGTCCATTTGTTTTGCCTGTGCTGTCGTCTGTTCAAGACCTGTGTTTTGGTTTAGAATTATGATAAAACTTGCAAAGACAATTGCGACTATTAGTATGAAAAAGACCATGCCGAAAACTGTGCCGATCCCTTTCTTGTCTCCAATTAATCTATGCAGTAAAGTCATAATTGAAAGTGCTCCCACTTTTGGTGATCAATTTAATGATGTAGAGTGACCCTTGCTGCAGAGGGGCGGATAATGTGACTGTAAAATAGCCTTCTTGTCCAACTTGAAGACTATTGCCAGCAATAGGTTTGGGCGTTGGAGTTCCACCAGAAATAGGCTGTATCGAGGATATTGCAGACCCCGAGTAAGGCTGACCAACCATCTGATTATTCGCATTATAAATGAATATAGTATTAATTTGAACATTATTGGCTGCCCCACAATTGAGAATGTACACAGTTAAAGTTGCAGGCGAAGAAGAATCTTGTACGTCCTCGAACGCTATTCGCTCGGAGATCGATTGTTGACTAGTGGATATCGTGCTGACATACTGGTTTGTTGCATTTGTAGTTAAATTGCTTGAAAAGTAGTAAGCTGTGGTTCCCATAACAATTACAATGGCAGCTAACAACATGGTGGCAAATATTGGACTTAGAGCTCGCCTATTATGCGGCCAAATTTTAAGTTTCAAAGTCATTAGACGTTAAGACCTAACATTTTTTTAACTGCAAATCTTTACTCAGTTACCTACTGCCGGCTTTTGGGAGTTCATTTTCAGAGTTTGCTAATAAACTATGTATTTTGGTCTGAACTGTCTGATGACTTGCTGCTTTATCGTGATTTTACCTGCTTTTTTTGTTCACTTTTTTTTGGCAAGCTGCGACACTTGTGGAAGTAAGTCAATCTTTGTTGATGAGTATAAAGTGGATTTTGAATAATGATTCGTGATTCTCAGCATTTATTACATTCTTTCGCCGATTAAAAAAACAGCCCAACATACAGGAAACATCAAATCTTGAAATGCCAAAAATGTAATTCCACTCTAATTCTCTATCCAGAAGGGTTAGAAGGTGAAAAAATATGCGGCGAATGCGGATTAGTAATAGACAACGCGTTAACCCGTAAAGTTTACACCCAGTGGACACCGGAGTGGTGGTCAAACTGGAACGAACAAGATTCAGAAACCCTTAAAGATTGGCTAACCACCTTGCGCTCAGTTTCCTGCCAACTAAACATCCCGAATTATCCTTACAGGGAAGAAGCTGCACGCACAATAAGAACCAAAAATGCATCATTCTCTAAATCACAAAAGCTCTCAAAAAACAAAAGAGCCACCATAGCAGCCCTCATCCATTTGACCCTAAAAGAATACAACAAAATGCGCTCCATTAAAGAAATCAGCAAAGAACTCAGCCTAGATCAAAAATCGGTAAGAAGACAAGCATGGCGGCTAAACAAAATTCTAAACCTGCAAAAAGAGCCTCTGAGAACCCAGCGTAAAACAGCCATCGACTACCTGCACGAATGCGGTGGCCTTCTAACTCTAAACAAAGATGTTCTCCACGATGCAGAGGCGACATTGATAAGACTTCAAAGGATTGGCGGTAACCCATTAGGTCTTGCGGCAGGCGCTTTTTATTATGCTTGCAAAAAATATAAAGTCAGAGTTTCTAAGGAGCAGATCGGAGAAACTTTCCACATTTCCCATAGAACCGTTTATACGAATCAGGCACGAATCAAAAAACTCAACCGCAACCTCAAAGCGAACATAAGAGTATCATTATGCGCTGAAGTTTGAGTGTAGCTTTCCTCTTATGTTGAAAGCTGAAGGTTTTTGGGGCATTGTTAAACTATTTCGCTTTTTAGTATGTTAACATGTATTAAGAATTCATATATCTTATAAGGCTGAGAAACAAGAAAGAGCCTAACCTGAACTAACTCAGATAAGGAGGTGCAATTAAAAAAATGAATTATAAACGTCTAATGAAAAATTCAAAGGCAATTTCCCCAATATTCGCCACCCTGATTCTAATCGCAATTGCAGTTATCGCCGGAGTAGTTGTCTACATGTTCACATCTGGAACACTAGCAACTATGACAGCAGGCGGAACCGCAGGAACAGAAAAAGTTGCAATACAAGGAGTAAACCTTAACGCTACTGCAAGCCCATCCTCAGTGATAGTTTACGCACAATCTACCAACACTATGGCAGTAACCATAAACAGCATCATCATTAAAAACACCAATGGAGACATCGTCTGTTCCGTAGCCCCAACAAGCGGCGCAACATTGCTATCTACCGGAGCCTTATCCCCAGTCACAGCAACAGGCCTTACCGGCGTGACAACAGGAACACCATATTCAATAACACTTGTCAGCACAAAAGGCGGTAGCTTCGTTTCATCGCAAATTATTGCAGGTTAAATAAACCAGATTGGGTTTTTTCCCAAATTCTTTCTTTTCAATCTAAAATTAAAGCATATTTTAAGTAACCTAATTAACCGTTCTTCTGTCGGTAGGCGGGGTCGAACATTTTAGAAAATATCATTAGTTTTTCAGAGGCAGCAAGTTTGTACGCGATTTCTTGTTTTTTTTCATTGCTTGCATCGATGGTCTGCGGTTTTTTCTCAGTATATAAGTGAACTGTGGGAAGGAATGCTTGGATGTCAGATTCCACATGGGCACTAACCTTGAAGAGCTAAAGCAACGTCTCTGCAGACTGGAAAGGAAAAACGAGCAAGAAGTTTTGACGTTAATTGAGGTGCTGTCAAACGCGGCTTTTTTTGGTGACTTAAAAAAAGCAAGCTGCGAATTTGCCGAAAATGGGCAATGTGGCTTCTTTATTTTAGAGCCTCAAGCCAAAAACAAGATTCCAATTATCAGCGATTGCCACATAAGTGAATGCGAGGAACTTGGCGCACATTGCCACATAGAGCTTTCGGATATCACCTGTGCTTTCTGCCAGCAACTGAGTGATGAACAGAAATTTTCTCTTCAAGTGAAAAGTTTCAAAAATGGAGATCTGCTAAAGGAGCGCTACTGGGTGGATTTGAGAAAATGACCAAAAAAACAAACATATTTGTAATTTCATTGATTTTTATGGTTCTGGCGTCGACTTGCCTAGTTTTTAGCCACGACATCGGTTTTGCTTCAACACCTTCGGCGGCTAAACTGGCAGTAACCATAGCGCCAACCAGCGTACCTGCCGATAACAGCACATACAACTGTGTTTTTGTGCAGTTGCAGGATGCTAACGGTCAACCCGTCAGAGCATTACAAGACACAACAATAAATTTGGCATCTTCTCTCACCAACATTGGAACAGTAGACCCCTCAATCATCATCCCTCTAAACCAAACCTACGCGTCCGCAAACTTCTATTCCACGTTCACTCCCGGGACAACAACAATTTCTGTCTCAGCTAACGGGTTTGCAAACGTACAAGCAGCGGTTACAACCGTTGCCCCTATTCCTTCAGCGATAGCTGTGTATGGTTTTCCGTCAACTTTGCCAGCTGACGGCAATCAATACCCGGCTATAATGGTGCAGCTTCAGGATTCAAACGGTTACCCTGCCCGAGCACCCCAAGCAGGCGTCCAAGTACAACTTTCATGCTCAGACACAATTGATGTTGGCAATGTCTCCTCATCGGTGACGATTCCCGCTGGGCAAACATATGCAATAGCCAACATCACAACAACTATTCAGGCAGAAACGGCTGCGCAGCTCGAGTCAGCTGTAATTACCGCTGTGTCACAGGGATACATGTCTGGAGAGGCGACAATAACCACCACCCCCATTGCCAGCAACCCTACAAAACTTGAAACCTTCGTTGGGCCCGCACAGTTTCCCTCCGATAACAACACCTATAGTGAAATTGCTGTTGAATTACAGAATGACACAGGTTACGCCGCCATAGCGCCATCAAACCAATCCATAACTTTGTCGTCATCTGACCAAACAGTGGCCCAAATCAATTCAACAATAACTATTTCGCAGTCGCAAACTTACGCGTTAGCAACACTCAACACAACCTACAAGGCAGGCACCACAACCCTGACTGCAACAGCCAACAACCTTCAAACCAACTACCAATCAATACGCACAGTCGGGTTCACTCCATCAAAACTAGCACTTTTCTGTATTCCATCAACATTGCCAGCAGATAAATCGACGTATGATGCTATCGTTGTGCAGCTGCAGGATTCTTCGGGTCGACCAGCTATAGATCCAACAGGCGATGTAATCGTTCGGCTGTTTTCTTCGCAGCCAACGGTGGCAACGGTCAACTCAACCTTGACGATTCCTTTTGGTCAAACGCAGGCAGCTGGAGGCATAACCGTAACAAGCAATCCAGGTTCAGCCATGATTACCGGACAAACCTCAAACTATGCAACGGGGCAGGCGACAATAACATCCTACCTTATCGATTACTCGCCTCTGCAGATAACGTTGTCCGCTAACCCTCAAAGTATCTATGTCGGCAACGGCACAGCCATAACGGCGTACTTGACTTCGGGTGGGATTCCAGTTACAGGTGCAACAGTGTCGTTTGTGTCCAACAACGGAGGAACCTTCACTCCAACAGTTGAAGAGGGAAGCGGCATTTACAACACAAGCTTTACCGCAACTGCGAGTTGCACAGTAACGGCAAGTGCTTCAAAAATGGGTTATCAAAACAACCAAACTACGTTACAAATAATGGTTCAGCCAACTCCAACCCCGTCTCCAACTGCAACGCCCACGGCGACTCCCACTCCAGCTCCAACTCCAACCCCGGCGCCAGTAAGCATGGGCAGTCTACAATTCCTAATCGTTAACGCCGACCAAGCGCCCTTAAACGATGTGCTAGTTACCTCAACCGCTCAACCAGACAACGTGAATACGCTACTTGACTTCACGAACTCCACAGGATACGTCACCTTTGCAAACCTTGCGCCTGGAACGTATTCCTTCAACATCGCTGAAAACGGATACGCACCACAGAACGAAACACTCACCGTTAACACCCAACCGATATCTCTCACCATAACCTTGGAATCCAAGACTTCCGCCGCCCTTAACCCAAGCTACGGCAACACCGTTCCAATAATAATAGTCATCGTCGTAGTTGCTTTGGCTTTGTCTCTTGTTAGCGGGCTCTACATGATAAGCTTGAGAAGATCCAGGAAGATTAGGAAACTGCAAGAGCTGCAACAGGAATTCCAAAACAAATAAACGACCCCAATCTGCTTGCCCTATTTACCTATGAAGTTTGCTGAAAATACTAGACCCTTATTCCGCCTCAACTTTTCCATTGCACATAATCCACATCCGAAAAAGGCGATGCCATGCATCCAATTTTTGTATGAAAAATCTGGTTTTTTCATAGCACTTCAATGAAAGCTTGCTTTATGAGATTTACCTAATGAAACCTATGTAAAATGTAGACCCCTATCCCTCCTTTGCTCTCTGAAGTGGCAGGTTGGGTTTGCCTATTTGAAGATAGAAAATCGTTTCAAATAGTAGACCCCTCCCCTCCTACGTTTCCACGAGCTATCCCGCTTAGACCAATTTTACCGAAAAAAACCCGTGTAAAATTGAGACCCCTATCCTCCTTGACGTTGCGCTTGTATGGGTTAGAGGGCGATGCTTTGATCGCTTTTTGGCTATAGAAATTTTGTGCAAATAGTAGGCCCCTATCCCTCCTACCGTTCAGCCGCCTTATCTGGTTCACTAGGACAACCAAATAAGCAAACAGACAAGCATAGAGATTTTGATCTCAATCGGGGCATCGGCGGGTTCTATTTCACGCCAGAAAGACGCTACTAAAAAAATAACAATTTTTGGTTGCTTTTTTATGGCTTAAAAATGCATAAGCCTTTTCTTGTATCTTCTTCAAAAGTTAACGTTCGTTTTTGAAGAAACTCCGAGATGTCTTGACGATTATAATTTCCTTTAACACATAGCTGGTAGCTGTCAGGTTTTCTCTGTTCGATAAGCACCCAAGAAGGTAAAATTAAATGTTCAGCACTCAGCTCTTTCAGAAGTGCCACTGCTTCCCCTCGCCTCATCCCTCTCTCCCAATTGCACCTGAACGTACAGCACTAATAATGCTTTCTGTTTTCTCCAACAAAAATTAGCCAAGTTTTCGTGATGAGAATTCTCAAAGTTGCAGGGCGCAGAACGAAAGAAATTAAGCCTTATTTACTTAAATTAGCGGCTTTCGTTTTCTCATACAAAGCAGGAGGAAGACAACAACGACCCATCAACAAAAGAGTCCGAGTTTTCTTGATTTTATCCATACAGGTTATTTGAATAATCAAGTCTTAAGTTTTTGCCATTGCACTGTCTGGATTTTCTCTACTTTCAGCGGGTTTCCAAATATTTTTTAGTTTTAAGGGATCTATTATTGGTACCCCTTGAGTTATGCAACCTTCCATTTCTGTGATAAATTCTTCGGGCGAAACAAGTGCTGTTATTATTACGTTTTCATTCTCGATTTTCAACCTTGCTTTTTTGCCAGGTTTCAACCCGATTTTATCTCGAATTTCTTTTGGTATTAAAATCCGTCCTTTGTGATCAATTATGACTTCGTTTGACATTTTAGTCAATTAAACAATCCCATCGTGGGAATATGAACTTTCAGTTTGCTTCATCTAGATTTCAGTAAAACAGATTGATTTCGTTGACGGGGAATTTGGCTAAAAGATTTTAGCAAGTGAAATTGGCAAAAGCCTAATTCATCTTAAAAATGAAAGCAGTTATTCTTTTGTGTTGGCTAGTTTGAAGTAGCTGAATTTTCTTACAAATGCTGCGATGCCCATGGCTTCGGAGAAAAACGCTAATGAAATCATTATTGGCGCTAGTGTTATTCCCCATGGAGTGTAATTTAGAATTAAGCCGACTAGGGGTACAACGGCAAGGCTCAATCCGATTGAGAGAGCAAACCGTTCAAGCTCATCTAATTCGCTTGCTCTTGGATACAGCGCAGCAATCAGAGTTGCGCCAGGCAGAAACAAAATGAAGACCCCGCCCAAAGCGTACCTAACATAAAGAAGGGGCGAAGCGTCAAAGAGAAAGACGGCTGAAAACGTAAAAGACACCAAAGCTGTGAGAGCCCAAAACCAGAGGTTTTCAAGGTGAAAAACATAGCTTGCGAGTTTGACTGGAGGGTTTGTCTCTGCCAGTTCAAGCTCACCCCTTTTCCACAGAACGTAAACTGTTTTGGCTGCATCCTTAAACTTTAGACCCTTATCTTTCACAAGTGCATTAACCAGTTCGGAAACGGTGGGATTGCTTAAAGAGAGTGCCGTATCCTTAACTGTTTTCTCCAAATATGCACTCATCACCGCTTCCTCACTTTGCCCCTAATGCCAGTTACTCATGAACTTTTTATATATGCCTTGTGCTAAGAGAACCGTAGTCTATGGGGACAATGAGGGGATGAAGGTTTCACCAAAAATAGTATTAGCTCTGCTGCTAATGCTTATGTTATCATCAATCGCAATTACTTTTGCTCAACCCATATCCGCAGGAGACGCCCAAAACTCAGTTTACAGCGCCTACAAATCACTTGTCGACGCGTACAATGCTGGCGCAGACATAAGCAAATTAACGGTTTTGTTAAATCAAGCCATAAATTTGACTTCTCAAGCCCAAACACTGGCTATCGTGAATCCTGTGCAATCTCAGGCCTTAGCGTCTCAGGCTCAAGGTATAGCACAGAATGTTACTGCCCAAGCAGCAGCCGCTAAACTAAATGGACCCGCAATAAGCCCACTTGTTTTGGTAACCTTAGCTGTTGTGTTGGTGGTTTGCGGTTGCGTAGTTTACATTTATGGGCCTGGGCTTTTGTGGAAGGGTTGGTTTAGGTTTAGGAAGAATTATCATGTTGCGATTAAGAAATCGCCGAGCAAAGGCAAAGGTTTGGCGGTTACGTGGGAAGAAGTCTGCGCAGTAATTTTAGGGATAACCGTCATAATAGCTCTGGTTGCTACTGTACCTTTTTTCCTTCCCAGGGGTTCGTCAGAACAGTTTTCGGAACTAGGTGTTTTAGGTCCTAATATGCAACTTGGGGATTATCCATCACAGGTAGTTGCAGGCCAACCAGTAAGCCTCTACGTGTATGTGGGTAACCAGATGAATGAACCGATGTATTACGATGTTATGATTAAACTTGGAGACAATAACACAGTCACTGATCCAGCCCCAATTACTGCGGTCCAGCAATTCAGCAGTGTTGTGCCTTACAATGGGACATGGATTTTCCCGGTAAACGTCACTTTGACGCAGGCTGGATTGAACCAAAGAATCCTGTTTGAGCTGTGGATCTACAATTCAACCATAAGCCAGCTGCAGTATAATCAGAGATGGGGTCAAGTTTGGCTTAACGTAACAGCGCCAGCCACTTAAAATAATAAAGCCAAGAGAGTTGCGGGGAACTGAACAGTGGAGCCTTTAGCCTTCAAAATGCTTTTCCGAAAAAAAGGCACAGCATCAGCCATCATTGCAATTGCACTTCTAATTGCCCTGATAACCGCTACCAACTCGCTTGTAAACAACATTAACTCGCAAACGTCTTTGATAAGTGGCTTAGCAAGCATAGGTCAAGGCTATCTTATAACAAGTAAGAATGCTTCTTCGCTAACCGATAGCGAAGTAGATGCGTCCCTGATCAATCAGATTAGCAATAACTCAAATGTTGCATACGCCACCAGTCAAGAAATAATTCAAGGAACTTTAACGACAGAAAATGGAAGTTACTCCGTTAACATACTTGGCGTAAATAATCTCGAAGCTTACCTGGACAATAATGGTGCAAGTATCAATGGAACGGTCTGCCAAAATCAAACCGATGTGGATGTAGGCGTTATTTTAGCGAATCTTGCTTCAATAGGTGTTAATGACTCAGTATCGGTAACTGTCGATAATAATAGCTTCCAACTAAGTGTTGCCGGAATTACGCAAACCACAAAACAAAGCGACAGCGAACTGATAATGCCTCTAGAAACTCTTCAAACCCTCACTGGAAACCGGCAAACAGTCAATTTTATTGAACTCTCTTTTAACAACCAATCTGACAACAAAACAATCGCAAGCTTTAGTCAAACTCTGCCCTCAAACCTAAAACTAACCAAGATTCAGCAAATACAAACCTTCGTCGACGACATCAACACCCAAACAATCAATTTCATAAACGTCTGGTCGGTTGCCGTCTACGCATTAATTGCCGCTGCCTCCTACGTGATTGCAACCCGACTTGTTGACGAGGCAAAATACGAGCTCTTTATGCTAAGGGCTCTTGGAACAAAAAGAAAAGCCGTAATTTCGCTTATTATTTCTGTTATCTTAACCATAGCCTTTGTTGGTTCACTTTTTGGAATCGCATTAGGTATAGTTGGAACCCAATTTGTTGCGACAGGTGTACGGTGGGTGTGGGGAAGTTTTACTCTTGCACCTTTCTTGCAACCATTACAAGCATTTGAAATTCTCTTGATTGCACTTGCATCATGCCTATTAGGAAGCATATATCCAGCGGCAAAAACCGCCCAAACATTGGCGACGGAGAATTCGCAATGAGTCTCCTCCGTGTCAAGTACTTGCGCAAAAAGCGAATACTAGCATTAATCGTAATATTGACGCTGACTTCAACGCTTTTCTCAGTGACTGCTTACAGTTTCCTTGGCTTCTACAACGGCTTCTCAGCGTTTGAGGGCCAAACAAACAATATCATAGCGATTTACAGCGAAAGGGGCAACTCACCCTTCTCCGGGATTGTTCCAATCAGCCTACAAGATAATTTAACTAGAGTTCACGGAGTAATATCTACTAGCCCAGAGGCTATTACGCCCTGCATAATAAATGGTCAATCAATATTTGTCCGAGGCGTTATCCCCCAGGAGTTATCCAACCTCAATCAACTAACCATTCTCCAAGGAGAAAACTTGAACCTAACAGACACAAACTCAGCAATAATAGGTGTAAATGTAGCTCAAAGACTAAACCTCAAACCCGGCGATGAAATATTGGCTACGGGCGTTCTTTCAGAAAAGTATGCCGAATTACAAATCAAAGGTGTCTTCCGATCAGATTCCGCGTTGGATGACGAAGCGTTAGTGCCACTGTATGTTGGACAATGGCTGAGGGGAATACCATACGATCAAGTCACGCTGATTAGAGCTAAAATTGACTTAACCCAAACTAACAGTAACATAGTTTACCAGGAAATTGCGAATCAAACCAGCGCGCAGCCTTCGTCGCCTGGCACATCAAACAGCCAAACAGAGCAAGAACTCCAAGGGCTAATTCCTCTGGCGCAAACAAACGTTAACATCCAAAATATTGGTGTCGCAGAATCTCAACAATTCATGACAAGCTACCTAGACCGTTTTGGAATAAGCAAAGACACACTAATCATCTTATCAATAGCAGTCCTAATATTTGCAAGCGGAACAGCAATCGTTGCCATAACACTATTCATAAAACAACATGACACTGAAACAAGCATTCTTAGATCAATAGGAGTTACGAGTAGAAAGCTGAAAAGAGATCTCTTTCTAAAAATGCTTTTTTGGTCCTTAATTGCTACCACAATTGGCACAGTAGTTAGCGTTGTCGTTTTGATGGTTTTCCAAAATATGGGTTACCTGCAGGTTTTGTCGCACACAATTACTTTCCAGATAGACCCATTAGTAATAGCTGCCAATTTCATTCTTCTCGCATTACTTGTCGGAGTAAACATAGCTCGCATGGAGTTTAAGCAATGAAAAAAGCGCTCTACATACTGATCCCCTTGTTAATCGCTGTGATCTTAAGACTTTACCCGACACTCATAACAGGAATGCCCTTCTCAACCGACGGATGGCCAATCATCAGAAACACACAACTACTCATGAGCAACACACCCATACCTCTAAACAGCCACATCTTTGACGGCTACAACAACTACATGCCAGCCAACAGCATCTTCTCCGCCATATTATCCGAAGTAACCGGCGCAGCCCCCCTGAACTCCATGGCTATCGGCATCCCAATAGTGGGAGCGTTAGCTATTCCCATTTTCTATGTTTTAGTAAATAGGTTAACGAAAAACTCCAAAATATCACTAATCGCTTCAATCGCGTTGGCGACAGCTTTTCCATACGCCTTGTTTTCAGCAGGAATTACCAAAGAAACCTTTGCAAGCCCAATCTACATGCTGCTAATCTTTTTGTTCCTGTTAAAACATGATCGAAAAACAACAGTCTTATTCTCTGTGGTTTCTGTCGCATTAGTATTATCTCACCAATTAACTTCGTTCTTGACCATAGCCGCAATATCTGTTCTAACAGTTGGTTTGTATATCAACAAAAGTAATAGAGAACAGAACTTGAATTCATACAAATCAAACATTCTGTTCTTGGGTATTCTTTCGACAATTGCAGGCGTCTATTTTGGGTTCCTAGCAACCCCGGCTCTAATCGTGACTTTAACCGCTAGTGATTTTATAACTGTAGGAGCCTACGCTACTCTAGTAACTTCCGGAATCATATACGTCGTCCTCAAACCTTTGAAGACAACACCGACAGGGACAATCTTAAAGTGCTCATTAAGCTTCCTAATCGCGACAGGAATTCTATTGTTGATAACAAGGGTTCCCTTCTTGCCTGGAGCTCCGACACTTCCTGTCACCTACTTCCTCTACGCCACGCCTTTCTTGATCGCTGCGCCCCTAATCGCGTATGGACTTAACGATTTACAAAAAAACAACTTTTCGTTGGTTGTCCCAGTCTTCTGGCTAGCAGCCATATTGAGCCTTGCAATGTACACGGTTTTCGCCAATGTTTTGGGTGGAGCTGGATTCATCTATAGATTTTTGGATTTTCTGTTGCCGCCAATGGTCGCTCTTGCAGCGGTAGGCTTATACAAAGCGCATGGAGCTGTGCNNACGGCGTTTTTCCAAGTTTGCGGCGGTAGCATTAATCGTAATCATGGCCGTTACCAGCGCCTACACTTTGTATGCAGCTGTATCCTTGCAGGAGCCTTATCTGGGGTACTTCTGGGGTTACAAACCGACCGAGTATGCGGCTTCCAACTGGGTTTCGCTAAATGGAAATAACCAAACAGTCGCCGTCGACGTGAAAACACAGTATTTATTGAGCGATTACTTTGGAGTAAACGTCAGCACTTATTCAGGGCTAAACTACCTTCAAGGAAACGGTTCACCCCCAAACATCATATATATTTATAATCAAATGAAAACAAACGGGTATGTCCTGTACGAAGGAAGCCCCGTGACTCTGCCCGTAAACTGGACCGATAAACTCTCAGATTACAACATAGTCTATGCAAATAATGAGGTAACGATCTATGCAGAAAAGTGACTACCTCGTTGAATTAGTTGACGTCCACAAAAGCTACGGGTTGACCGAAGTCCTAAGAGGCGTAAACTTAGCAATCAAGCCAGGCGAATTCGTCTCCATTAGAGGAAAATCTGGTGTAGGTAAAACGAACCTTTTCAAAATCATCGGCCTTTTAGAAACAGCAGACAAAGGAACAGTAAACATATTTGGAAAAGATGCCTCAACATTGAGCGACGATCAAAAAACAGAGTTAAGATTAAAGCAGATGGGGTTAGTTTTCCAGTTTTTCAATCTTTTGCCGTCATTAACTGTTCTTGAGAACATAGAGCTCCCAATGGCGTTAAATAACGTAAAAAAGCCTCAGAGAACTCAAAGGGCAAACGAATTATTGGAGTACTTCGACCTCAAAAAACTCTCCGAAAGATTCCCCGAAAACCTCAGCGGCGGCGAAAGGCAACGCATCGCTATAATCCGCGGATTAGTCAACCATCCCTCAATTCTCTTAGCTGATGAGCCGACATCTAGCATAGACGACGAAAACGCAGATTTGCTTTTGGAGCTGCTAGGCAAAATTAGCCACGAACAAAAAGTTGCAGTAGTTTTGACGTCGACCGATCTTTGCGAAAAATTGCCCACAACAAAAGATTATCTGCTAAGAGACGGCCAACTCCACCCCAATCCATAGAAAACTAATTTTTTGTTACCCTTCGATGCCTCAGTATTGCAGCAACAGAGAGCAACGAAGAAAGCGCTCAAGCCACAAATCAAAAAGCAGATATTGAAAGAGACGATTTATGTTTAAAACGAACCCCCGACTTATTGGGAGCAATTTCATTTAATTTTTGCAGTCGCAATTTTATGATTCATACGATCAAATGTCAAAAGGAAACTTTGAAATGACCAAGAGTGATGAGGTTGTGGTTGTTTATTTACAGTCACACAACTTAAAATAGCATAGTTAGCCCAAAGTCGTTAATTCATGGGATAGTCAATTTAGTGGAGAAGAAATGAATGAGAAATATTATCGATATTCTTCTTGAGGCCGGTACCTTCAGGATGTTTGTTTCGGCATCTCAAGCAACGGATCTAGTAGACACCCTAAGAACTGAGGGGCCTTTCACTGTTTTTGCGCCAGACGATGAGGCGTTTACCAAACTACCTAAAGGCACATATGACGATCTTCTAAAAAAGACACCGCAGTTAAAAGCGGTTCTAATGTATCACGTAATCGCTGGAAAATATACAATGGACGAAATCAGCAAAATGAAAACAGCTAAGACAATTCAAGGTCAAGAAGTCAAAATTGACGGTCACCAATGGCATCTTCATGTGAACCCGAAAATCAATGGCGCAATCATCTCAAATCATAACATCGAAGCAAGCAATGGGATGATTCATCTTATGGACAGAGTGCTTATGCCCAATGTGGAGTTAACTTGCCCCGTTTGCGGGATGGGCTTCATGACAATGGAAGATTTAAATGCCCACACTAAAATGGGTCACGTAGTTGAGAAAGTATCCGAGCCAATGCCTCCCGCCGAGACTATGGAACCAGTTGCGATGGCTACTGAGCCAACTTCAGACATGTCACCTCAAGAGACACATGTAAGGGGAGCAGAACCAAACCAGATTCATTGTCCAATCTGCGGCAAAATCTTTACAACCAACTCAGAAATGGAGAGACACATGGATTCAATGCACCATGAATCAAAAGGCCACGATGAGTAACCACTATGTTCAAACCCACAAAAATCGCCATGAAGGTTCCGACTCACAATTTAATTCATTAGACATTACTCAAACAGTTTTTAAATAACGTTAGGTCATAGAGGATGGCTCGATGAAATCCTTCAGATCAACGTTATTCTCAAAAGATCTCTTCAATCGCACATTGAAAATGACATGCTAAAGGAAGCAGTAGAAACATGACAAAAAGCCAAGACATAAAATCTGAATTGCAAAAACTCAAGCCCATACTCAAAGAGCGATATCAAGTTGAAACAATAGGTTTTTTTGGCTCCTATGCCCGGCTTGAACAAAATAAGAAAAGTGACGTGGACATTCTTGTCGAGTTTACGGAACCCAACAATATTGACCTCTTTGACTTCATCGAACTGGAGGAGTTTCTAAGCAATCAACTAGGCATCAAAGTAGACTTGGCAACAAAAAAGGCGCTCAAGCCGCTAATCAAAGATCAGATATTGAAAGAGACGATTTATGCTTGAAACGAATCGCAGAAATCTTTATCATCGATTTCCTTAACAGAAGGCCTTTTTCCTCTTCCAGTTGACCAGTAGTCGAACTTGCTGCGAGTGAAAGTCTACCATGTTTTTCTGTAGGGAGCGGATCGTTTGGAAGATTTGGGTTCTTTTTTTTGAGGTTTTTTCGGTAAATTCATATTTTGCCCAATGTATTGGGTAAAGTGTGAGTTTGCATGGCTGAGACAACTTACTATGAAGACAAGGTCTATCTTCCAAAGGAAATTCGAGAAAAGCTTGGATTAGTTGCAGGGGACGTGTTGCATATTGAGGTCGTGGAAAAGGGGAGTTGCTATGTTAAGCGTTGTGTGCAGGTGTCGCGCAGGCAAGCGCGCCCTTGAAAAACTCGATAACCCTCCTGATTTGGGAGCGATCAAAGGAAAGCTTTCAAAGGAAGAGATCTATGAAGATATTACTTGATACAAATATTTTGGTCCATGCTTATAACAAATCTTCTCCCCATCAGCTTAAAGAAGCTGAGATCGTTAAGAAAGCTTTGTAAAGCAAAATAGGAACCTTATTTTTCGACACAGATATTGTATGAATTCTTTGCATCTACGATTTGGCCATTATCACAAATTGTTCAAATGTGCGTCTTCACATAACGCGTTACATGTGAGTTCAATGGTTAAGACCATAACGATAAAGGACAATGTGTACAACAAACTTGTGGAGCTTAAGCGTGAGAACGAGAGCTTTAGCGCTTTGGCTTGAGCTTTCTGAGAAAGGATTCACCAAGATAGGTTTAGTTTTTAGCGCGCTTTAGTTTTTGAATTTCACTTTCTATCTTTTCAGGATTAAATAACAGGATGTCATTGGCTTCATTTAAGTCGAACCCTGATTTTGAAAAGAGCACTTTCTTAATGGTTTTTTTGGTTTTTATGGCTTTAGTTGATTCCTCAAGGTTGTTGAGGTCCGTTAGACTTATTTTTTTGTTTGTCCATTTGCACTCTGCAAAATACATGTAGGTCTCTGTTTCTGTGATGAAGTCTATCTCTTTTTCTTCGGACCTGTTTGGCGTAACCTCTACTTGACCCCACCAGCGTCCAGTTCTGATTACTTTTTCTCCTTTGCCTTTTAGGTATGCGGCAAAAAAGTCTTTGCAAAACACTTCGAATCTCTTGCTGACAAATTCGTTAATCATCTCTTCATTGGGCTGCTCGGGCTTGCCATATACGTGGGCGAACCAGAAGGCGATGGTGTTATCTTTGATTGAGTATAGCCCTTTCTTACTTCTTCGGATATTTTGCCCAAACGGTACGTTCCGCTCTACAAGTTGAAAATCTTGTTGTAGTGAAATTATGTATTTGGAGAGCGTTGTCTGCGACACGCCAAGTCTGTTTGCTATTTCGCTGCCTGTGACAACGCCTGCCCCTATCGCTTCGATAATTGAAAAATATTTCTTATAGGAGACTCCAAATTCTTGTCTGAGCACATTCTGCCCTTCTTCCTTTAGTGGCGCGGCGACGTCAAAAAAGAGATCATTTACGGGATTCGCAATGCCCCTTTTCTCAAGCAATTCGTAATAAAAAGGCACACCTCCAAGTATGCAGTAGTTTCTAATTTTTTCCGAGGCATCCATACATAGATATTCTTGAATTTCCCAAACAACCTCTAATGTTAATGGTTGAAGTAAAAGCTGGTAGCTTGCTCTGTTGAAAAGGGGTGCTTTTTGTCGGGTGAATATCTTGTTCATCATGCTAACACACGAACCTGAAAAGATGAGTTTTCTTGAACTGTTTTCTTTGTATTTTTCCCAAATTCTTTGGAACACGTATGGTATTGAAGAGTTCACTTCGATAAGATTTGGAAACTCGTCTATGTAGAGAATCTGTTTCTTTGAGTTGTTGAAATAGTATTCAAGAGCTTCTTCTATGTTGCCAAACGAAGGCGTATAACCTTCAGCAAGGGCAACTGCAAAATCGCCTGCTACTTGTTTCTCTTCTTTTGGTACTATCAGAATCTTAACCGCTTCTCTATCTTTTAGAAATTCATTGATGAGCCTGCTCTTGCCAATTCGTCTACGGCCACTGACTACTATCATCTCTGCGCCTTTTTGGGAACAAGCGATGTCTAATGCCTTAAGTTCATTCTGTCTATCATAGAACTTCACATTATTCTACTCAGGATAATCCTATAAATGGATAATCTTATTAAGTATTGCGTCGAAAATCAAAACTAAGATAACGATTTTGCAGTGGTCTCAGTCACAGTTTCCCATATTGTGTTGGGTCAAATAACTTAACAGTATCAATTTCGGCAAAAATTTAATAGTTCGCTAGCGATACGCTGAAAATTGATGCCGATGATGTTTTGGCTAGCCAAAGGGTTTAGAGATAGATCCGCTGACACGGGAATAAAGCGGCATAAGATTTTAGTGGATTTGTGTTTGTGCTTATTTGCTTCTTTTTGGGGATTCAAACCAAAAGTGATAAGTTGCGGGTTTATCAATTTCGTTGCTTTAAAGGTAGTTCAGTGTTAGGATGATTTAATGAGTAAAGCAGCAGATATGGCAAAGGCTTCTGTGAAGGGTGGCTTTCATGTTTTGTGGGGGCAGTTCGCATCCACAATTATTTCTGCAGTAGGCGCAATTATCTTAGCGTTGGTTTTGGGAGAATCCAATTATGGCCTTTATGCTGTTATTTTGTCGGCGCCGACACTTATCGGGTTATTCCAAGATTTAGGAGTAAACTATGCAATCACACGCTACTCCGCTCGACTCAACGTGGAAAACAGAACCTCAGAAATCCGAAGCATATTTCTCTCCGGGCTTATCTTCAAAACGTTGTTAGGCTTAACGCTATCATTTTTCTGCCTCTTGCTAGCACCATACTTGGCGGTAAATGTTTTTGCGCGTCCCACAATTGCGCCGCTTATCCAAGCGGTTTCCTTCATTATTTTGGGTCAAGCACTTGTGAGCACTACGACTGCCGCCTTCACCGGTGTTGAGAAGATGCACCTTAACAGTTTAATGGTGGTGAGCCAATCGCTTCTTCGAACGTTCTTGGTGCCCGGGCTAGTTTTGATTGGTTTGGGTCTCAAAGGCGCAGTCATTGGTAACGTCGCGGCGTACCTTATTACGGCTTTAATCGGTATCTCGCTTCTTTCGACAATCTTTAGGACTCTCCCACGGCTAGTTTCAAACAGATTAGAAATCATAAAGAACATGAAAGTGCTCCTCCGATTCGGGCTACCCTTGTCGTTTGGCGACATCATCGGAGGTTTCCTTTCGCAGTTTTACGTTTTCCTCTTAGCAATTTACGTTGCCAACAACGCACTCATCGGCAACTACAATCTAGCCTCAAACTTCATGGTTATAATAACGTTCGTTGCCACACCAATCAACACCATGCTGTATCCAGCATTCTCTAAACTTGACGGCGATACAGAAAAAACAACTCTAAGACAAGTCTACCAATCCTCAGTAAAATACTCCACCCTGCTGGTTACGCCTGTTATTGCTGCGATGATGGCGCTTTCAACACCGTTTGTCGCAACTATTTTTGGGCACGCCTACGCACAGGCACCATTTTTTGTGGCATTACTTGCCATCAATTATGTCTTCGTAGCCTTTGGCTTGTACAGCACCAACAGTTTAATCAACAGTCAAGACCAAGCATCAATCAAAATAGTACTTGCTATAGTCACCGTAGCCATGGGCGTTCCTTTGGGAGTCTTTGCGATTTCAAGGTACGGTGTGCTTGGCATGCTAATCACGTTGATTTTTGACGGCGTACCAAGCATAGTTATCGGTTTAGCTTTCGTAAAAAACCGTTATGATTTGAGCATAGATTGGTGGTCCTCGGGAAAAATTATCCTCTGCTCCGCAGCAGCCGCATTCCTCTCCTACTTCGTAGTCAAATTACCCCTCCCAAGCATCATACAACTAATAATCGGCATAGCAATCTTTTTGACAGCTTTCATTGGAACACTAACATTAACCCGAACCCTCAACAAACAAGACATCATTAACCTAAGAGCAATGACCAGCAGCCTAGGACCACTAGCCAAAATATTAAACAAACTTCTAACCCTATTAGAAAAACTAACAACAACCTTTAGCACATATTAGAAAGGTCGATAGTGATTTGAAGAAAAGTTGCAATTTTTGGGGGTCAGCTCCTTTAGCAGAGACTTTTTTGGGGAAGGGTTAGTGAAAATAAGTTGTTTTTGGGTTTTTTCTGTTTGTTGTCTTTGAAGGTTCAGTTTGCATATGTTGCCTTGAATTGGTTGTTTGAGGTTTCACCATTTAAGCCAGCCTTTGAGTTCCTAAGGAGCGCTTGAAGTGGAACCGGGGAATTTGAACTCCTCCACCTGTGGATATGCTCGCAAACTCCTCTTTTCCGTTAACCGCTTCTAATTGTAAATTCTCACTGGGAACATGTTCGAAAGGATTCGGATCGTCCAGTTTGAAATAAATTTATATAGAGTTCACTATATATAGAGAAGTCTATTCATTTAGCCTTGTAAAATAATCGTTGACGATCTTGTCTTTAATTCGGTATTTTCCGTCTTTTCTCCAGATCAAGTCGTATTTTTCTAGCTCTTGAAGATAGAAGGGCAAACTCGAAAGTTTCAGGTTGATTTGTTTGGCGACTTGGGATGAAGTGTTGTTTCCTTGTGAGATTGCCTGCAGAATCCGCATGAGACGTGCTTCTTTTGTTGACGAGCCTAAATCATCTTTCAGGATATAGTTAACATACAAGTTTAGTGCGCCAGATGAGCTTGTTAGAATTCTCTCATATGTTTCTTCTACAGATTCGTTGGGTTTGCGGTTTTCAGCTAACATTATTAGATAGTACGGGTGACCGCCCAATATTTTCCATGCCATCTCTGCCTCTTTTCTAGTCGATTTAGCACTTTGCAGATATAATTGAATTGCATATTCTTCAGGCAAAGGTCCAATTTCTACCATTGCGAAGTGCCCGAACAAGGGGCTTTCCCCATTCCCCAGTATATCTCGCATGTAGTGCACTCTTGAGCCACTTACCACGTATTCCACGTTTTCCCTGTTTTCAAGAACGCTTCTGAAAATTTCTAATACGGCTTCCAAGCTGGAATAACGTTTAAATTCAATTATACTGGGAAACTCGTCAATCATTACTACTATGCGCTTACCACATTTTTTAGATACTTCATTTACGTAATCAAAAGCCAATAGGAAAACGCCTTTGTAGTCTTGCGTTTCTTCAAGCTCTGGCCTAATTTTAATGGAGAATTGCCCTGTTTCGTCAATGGAGGGTTCCAAAGTTAACCGAAGCTTTTTCAATTTTGTTAAAGTCTTCAAGAGATTAGCTAGAACAATTGAAGCTTTCTCTACTTTGCCCAGGTCTTTGGCGTACGCCCTTGTTACTTGCGACATTAAGTTTTGAGCAAAATCGTATGGAGAAAACCTGTAAATGGAGAGATCAATGTAAGCAATAATTATTTTTTTGTTTTCAAGTTCGTCCTTAGCTTTTAAAAGTATGGTAGTTTTTCCGATACGTCTAGGTCCAATCAGGGCATAATTCACCTGTTTGGACGGATCTGAAAGGCTTTCAACAAGTTTTTCTATTTCTTCTTTTCGATCAATGACCTCTTTTTGAGGTTTGCCCACGACCACCATTGTTTTTAGCACCCGTCTATTGACATAGAAAATTCTATATATATAAGTTTCTATATACAGAAAAAAAGTTTTACTTACAATTTTATTTTAAAGTAAAAAGGTTTTGCTTGAGAATGTAAGAAAAAGCCACCAAGCTTTTTCCTGTTAAGAGTGGCGTCGTCGAAAGGACACGCGTCTCCAGAAGAACATTTATACTGTATCCTTTCTTTTTTTTTGTTTCTGCTTTTTCTATGCAGTTTTTCTCTTTTTTTAGAAATTCTTTCTAGTTAATAGCGGGTTTGACGGGAACCGACGCTGAACAACCGCTTTTTATACTGTTTTTTCCCTCTTTTTTCTTAACTTTTTGTAATTCGGTAATTCCAGAAGGATTGGAGTCTTTGACTGCCTGTTAACAGATAGTTGCCGCCCATACAATCTGAACACTATCTTTTTTTCTTAAGGTAAGCTCAACACAAATCTTAATATTTCTAGCTGACTTTAAGGGGGTTGGTGGCGAAAAGTACGCTTGGAGATTGGCAAGAAAGAATTATGGTTGACCCAAAAGTCTTAGTTGGAAAGCCAGTTATTAGAGGCACTCGGCTTTCGGTTGAGTTTATTTTGGATCTTCTTGCCAACGATTGGACGATTGAGCAGATACTAAATGAATATCCCCAGTTAGAGCGAGAAGACGTAATGGCTGTTTTGAAGTATGCTGCTGAAATGGTCAAGGAAGAGAAGGTATATCCATTACCCTAAAGTTCCTTGCTGACGAAAACATCTCTGGCAAAGCGGTTAATGCCCTCAAAACCAAGGGAATAGACGTTGTCGCAATAAAAGAGTTTACGTCAGGTGTAAGCGATGAAACCGTATTAGAAACTGCGAATAAACAAAACAGGATTTTAGTCACTTTTGACTCTGATTTTGGAGAGCTTATTTTCAGACAGAAACTTAAAGCTCGAGGTGTTATCCTTCTAAGGTTTGCTCCAAAATCAACTCAGCAAGTCGTTGACACAATCTTGAATGTTTTAAAAACCCAAGCAAAGATAGAAGGCCATTTTCTTATAGTCAAAGAAAAGAAGATACGCGTGCTTCGCCTAAAAGAAAAATAGTGAAATATTTTCTGTCAAAGGAGCACCTTTGAGGATCAGGCTATTACCGCATATTCATTAGAGCAGCAGTAAGTAGAATGGCGCAGATCAAAGAAATAGTCATCGCTTGGTGAGAAAACCAGAAGAGATCTTAACCAGAGATGCGTTGATGCGGGGAAATATTACCGAGACCTCTGAGCAAACTGAAAATCATCAACTTTCCTTTCTTGCTGAGCAATTTAAAGCAGCTTGTAAAGAAGGAGGTGTCGGCGTGAACCCACAAACTGGTAGGTTCTACGCCTTTAACACGGCGCCGTCGAAAGGATTCGCTACTACAGAGGAGCATTTATAACGTCTTCTTCCCTCTTTTTTCTTTCGAACTTAGCGATTTTGATTTTTTAGCGTATGGTACTCCAAAATTATCGTGGTGGTGCCGCTGGGATTTGAACCAAGATCGCTTGTGAGACATTTGAATTTTGTTAAGAAGTGTTTTTTACCGTGGAGACACCTGTTACTGCAAATTTAAAGGGCTTTGGCTGTTTTTCCCCAAAGTCTTATATACAAAATTCTCTGAGAGAGAAAATTGTTGAAATTAAGTTAGCTTAAGCTTTTTTCAACATGAATTTAGGAGAAAAGAAAAATGCAAAAAAATAAAGCTATGGCTATTTTGATTGCTTTGCTTCTACTAGTTTCTGTGAGTGCAGTATTAATTCGAAACCCTTCGGTGCAGGCGCATTCGCCACCTTGGACTATCACTTCCTATGCTTACGTAACTGCGGCACCTAATCCAGTCGGCGTCGGTCAGACGGTTTCAGTTTACATGTGGGTTGACACAGCTTTGCTAGGAGCCTCCGCTTCACCAGGTGCTTCCAACGATATCCGACGTAACAACTATCAGCTTAGCATCACAGACCCTAACGGAAAAACCATAACACAAACTTGGGCTGACATCAGCGACCCAACAGGCATACAAGGATACACTTTTACACCATCCGTTGCAGGCAACTACACAGTATTCTTCAATTATCCTCAGCAAACCTACATTTGGAATTCAAGCACAGTCGGTGCAAACACGGCATATACAGGCGATATTTTCACAGCCGCAAACACAACGTTAACCTTCCAAGTTCAACAAAGCCCAGTTCCAAGTCATATAACTAATCCCGCGCTTCCATCTGAGTTCTGGACTTATCCAATATACGGTGAAAACTACAATTGGTACACGGTTGCATCAAACTGGCTATCAGTGCCTTACATAATGGGAGCCAACCCTTCCTACGGCATTCCAGGCGGATACCAACCATACGGCTCAGCCCCCAACACAGCCCACGTAATGTGGAGCAACCCTATTCAGTTCGGAGGCGTTGTTGGAGGAAATGACACAAACGTCGCGGGTGAATTGTACTATCAAGGCGGATCATACAACACAAGATTCAACAATCCGATAATTATGCAGGGAATGCTTTTCTTCGCTTTGCCATTAGGTGAAACGGGTACAGGCGGAAACTATGTTGCATGGGACTTGAAGACTGGAAAACAATTATGGAGCATCAACACAACAGCTACAGGTGTTTCTCTGGTACCTTCATTCGGCTACCTTTACTCTATGGACCAACCAAACCAACACGGCATTTTGCCTGACGGCGCATTAGTTGCAACTACTACAGCCTATGCAGGTCTTGGTACAACTTGGAGATTCTATGACCCGATGACAGGAGTCCTCACACCCATGAACGTTACAAACGTACCAGGTGGAACAAACATACCGGGACCAGCAGGTGAATATCTAAAACTAAACCTAGTCAACCTTGGAACAGCAGCAAACCCCAACTGGATGCTATCAGAATGGAATTCATCCAAAGTATTCGGCATATACGCGGGAACAGGCACTAGCTACTGGTATTCAGGAAACGTACCTGCAAACTGCCCACTTTCAGGACCACCAAACACAGTCAACACTAACTGGAACGGCACCATGTGGGTAAACAGCACCGTCAGCGCAGCACAAGGATATGCAGCAGTATCAACACCCGCCTACGACTGGAACATATCACTAAGTTTGCCTTGGAGTCTCAATGACAGTTCGTGGACCATTGGCGCACAGGCATCTGGTGCAGGTCCACTAATTGAGCTAGGCAGTATGGCGTTGTTAATTCAAGGAACATTCGGCGGCCATGTCAGCGACTTCGGTGCAACCGTAACGACTGCCCCAGCAAACATTACAGCGATAAGCCTTGACCCAAGCACATTAGGAAAGATACTTTGGACACAAACCTACCAACCAGCACCCGGCAACAACACACGTACAATATGCAGCTGGGATCCAACGACAGGAGTCTTTATCTTCGAAGACAAAGAGACCTCACTCCATTACGGCTACAGCCTATCTACTGGACAACAACTTTGGGGGCCAGTCTCAGTTCCAGCAGGCACCAGTGAAGCTTGGAATTATCTAAGCCTAGATCAAGATCAAGCAGCATATGGCAACCTATACTTCTTTGGTTACACCGGATTCGTTTACTGCTTTGATGACAAGACGGGAACTTTCGAATGGACTTTCGGCAACGGAAACACCGCAGATAATAGCACAAATGCAGGTGAAGTGACACCCTACGGTTACTACCCGGTCTTCATCACCGCGATTGCTGACGGAAAAATCTATTTAGTGAGCAGTGAACACTCGCCGAACTCTCCGCTCTACCAAGGTGAGCAATTCCGCTGCATAAATGCTTCAACTGGGCTTCAATTGTGGGCTATAAGTGACTTTGGAAACTGCATGTACGGAGGCACCTCACCAATTGCCAGCGGCTACTTATGTGTAGACAACACTTACGACCAGCAAATCTACAGCTACGGCCAAGGACCAACTCAGTTAACCGTTACAGCGCCCGGCACCGCAATACCCGTAGGCACTCCAGTAACTATAACAGGTTCAGTTATGGATATCTCTGCAGGTACACAGCAAACAGAACAAAAAGCTGACTTTCCAAACGGCGTCCCAGCTGTCTCAGATGGCAACATGAGTGCATGGATGCAGTACGTTTACATGCAACAGCCGCAACCAAGCAACATAATTGGAGTCCCTGTGCAACTTTCATTACTTGACGCAAACGGCAACTATCGACCAATCGGAAATGCAACAACTGACGCAAGCGGCACCTTTGGCTTCTCTTGGACACCGGACATTCCAGGCACATACACTGTATACGCCACGTTTGCTGGATCACAATCATACTTTGGATCTAACGCAGAAACATACTTCACGGCCACTAGAGCTCCGGCGACATTACAACCAACTCTTCCCCCACAGGCAGAAACAGTCACCATGCCCGACCTCGCAATGTACATAGCCGTCGCCGCAGTCGCAATAATAATTGCAATCGCTCTCGTAGGATTACTTATCTTAAGAAAACACTAAATAAAATCCAAACAATTTAATTCCCTTTTTCTTTTTTTNNTGTCTTTGAAGGTTCAGTTTGCATAGGTTGCTTTGAAGAGGTTGTTGATTTTTAGTTATCTTTTGTTTGGGAACTAAAAAAGGGAAATATAGTTTTTGTTTGGTGTTTTTAGGGTCGTTTCCTGAGCAAGAGCAATCCAGCTATAGCTATTGCGATCACAGTTACCAGACCCCATACCAACACCTGTAACAACTGTTATAAAACCAGTTCTTACACATAACTAACCTGCGAGACATGACCAGCAGCATAGGACCACTAGCCAAACTACTAAACAAACTTCTAAACCTACTAGAAAGACTAAACGACCTTCAGCAAACAAATTGAAAGGATGAAAAATTGAATGCTGGGATGATAGGGTCACGTGATTGGGGATTCGGTTGCATTTGTGGTCTACCCTCCAGAATGAGTTTCTTTGGGCAAGTTGATTTCAGATTCAATAATGATTTATTCTAGATTTCACCTTTAAGCAAGCGTTGAGTGGTTAAGGAGCGCTTTAAGTGAAAGACCGCAAGTTAACACACGATCTAAAACAGAGCAAAAAAAACGAAAGTTTAATCCTATTTCAACGTGCGGTTGAAGTTTCTTTAGATGGAATAATTATCGGCGAACTCACTGGAAAAATAACATACGTGAATGATGCTGCAGTAAAAATGTATGGCGGAACTGACAAGAATGATTTTCTGGGAAAACATGTTCTGGAATTTATTGCTGAAAGAGACCGAGCAAAAGCCTATCAAAACTCGATGGATTGTTTGATAACGGGCGAAGGAAAAGTAGATGAATTTAATGTTATCCACAAAGGAGATTCAGAATTTTTAGTGGAAGCTACAACTGCAGTCATAAAAAACGAAAAAAATGAAGCAATTGGTTTTATCGATATACTTCGGGAAATCACCGAACGAAAAAAAGCTGAACAAGCAATAAAGAGACAGGCCTCACTTATCGACCTCAGCCCAGACGCAATTATCGTCAGGACACTTGAGGGATCGATTACTTTTTGGAGTAAAGGTGCTGAGGCTCTGTATGGCTGGAAAAATGAGGAAGCCATAGGGCAAAAAATTAATGAAATATTGCAATCGGTGTTTCCAGAACCCTTTGAGTCTATTTTGGGGGAGATTAAGCAAAAAGGTTGTTGGTCTGGGGAAATTATCCACCTAGCTAAAAATGGGCGAAAAGTCATAGTGCAAAGCAACTTGCTTGCTAAAATTGATAAGAAAGGTAACGTTGAAGAAATCTTGGAGTCAAATGTTGACGTAACTGAACGCAAGCAAATGCAGTTAAAACTTGAATCTTGTAATAAGCATTTGGAGGATTTGGTTGAGGAGAGGACAAAACAACTGCGTTCTTCTGAACGTTTTGCAGCTATCGGCGAATTAGCAGGAATGGTAGGTCATGACCTCCGCAACCCTCTTGCCAGCATAAAGAACGCTACGTATTTTCTCAAAAAGAAACAGGCTAGTTTCATAGGTGAAAGCGGCGACCAAATGCTGACTATAATTGATAAGTCTGTTGATCACGCAAACAAAATAATTAATGATTTACTTGATTACAGCCGAGAACTACATTTAGAACTAGAAGAGTATTCGCCTAAATCACTTTTAGACTACTTACTATTAACCATTAAAGTCCCAAGCAACATCAAATTATCGGTGCATGCCCAAGATTTTCCTTTAATGTGGGTAGATCAAAGCAAAATGGAAAGAGTATTTATCAATTTGGTAAACAATGCTTTTGAAGCAATGCCCGGCGGCGGCGTCCTCAAAATAGACACATGCCAAATTGGGCAAAACATCGAGTTTGCTTTCGCAGACACCGGAACTGGAATGCCCAAAGATGTTATAACAAAAATTTTCACTCCTCTCTTTACCACAAAAGCTCAAGGCATGGGGTTTGGATTAGCCATATGCAAACGAATAGCAGAAGCCCACAATGGCAAGATTACCGTAGAAAGCATAATTAACAAAGGAACAACATTCACAGTTTCATTACCAATAATTCAAGAACAAATTGGATTCAAGAACTGCACTTCCAAATCCTAAATAGCATTTTATCTATTTAGTCTAGAATTGCTCAATTATTCAAAATGTCTGTCTGCACGGATTGAACAATAATTTGGGATAATGATATACGGTATCTATTTGGTTATCAATATTAAATTCTCTAACC
>PLSP01000102.1 GCA_003165195.1 Candidatus Bathyarchaeota archaeon
GCTTCGCATGGAGATTTTCGAGGGTACTTATATGAGGCCCCGATATTCTCCATGCCAGTCTTATAGGGGAACAACGAATAACCCCAAAACATCGGCTTTTTATTTTTTTAGACTTGATTCAGGCATGTAAATTATCGTTTCCATAGCAAAAAATCCGGTAATTTTTATTTTCAAGAGTTTCGGCGCCAAACATTGTGTACAAACTGCAGTCACCGCAAAATAGCTTGCAAATAGCTTTGTTTTGTCTAAATAGTCACAACGATAGCTCGTAATTTTTACTGCCTGAAAACGTACTGCGGCAATTGATAAAATGAAAAGTTTTAAGAGAAAATTAGGCACTCAAGGTTCAACCAACGTTTAGACACTAGAGTGAAAATCGCTGCGGCATCGAGTGAAAAGAACGCTCTCTTTCCTGAGTCTTCTAATTGCAAGAGCCTCGCCAAGCTAGGCACACACGCTCTTAAACAAAGACTCATCGCTACTTTTCACAAGCAAGAACTCTAAAGAAGAATTTGAGCAATAAAATTCGTGTCGAAAAGGTGGCTTCTATTTTGCGGTTTTATTTCCTTTCAAAAAGGTTGCTAAACAACGCGCAAGGCCCCTGTGCAAAATGCCACCAAAAGTTGGTGATGTCATTTGTACTTAACTCAGCGGGCTGACGCGCTGGGTCAAATTAATACGCCCAATGCAAGTGCTCCCTGCACTTTCGAAAACTCATCCACTGCAGTACCCCTACAAATCGCCAAACTGAAGCAAAATACGTTGAAACATTAGAGTCAAGCGTAGGTAACACTTGGCGAGCCAGATGAAATAGGATGAAAGTCAGAGGCGACCTCAAATATCTCTTCGCCATGACGATTGATGAAACACGTTACTGGATAAGTCAAGAAGTCGCTGAAACAAAAGACAGACATACCTCAAGAGCACTATTTTTAAGGGCAAGCTATCTCATGGGCAAAAGATCTGAAACACTCATAACAGACGGATTAAAATTCTACTATACGGCTGGGAGGGAAATCTATTCAATAACTAACCATATTAAACGCATCAACAAAATAGCTCCAACCTTTTGATGGAAGCAGGAAAAACGACAACTGCAATTGGCGTTATTTTAACTATTATAACTACTCAGTCACCGTACATAATACTTTTTGTTATAGGTTTAACGGTGATGCTCATGAGTTGGCTACTGAAAGGTTCTAAGACAATTTTGGTGTTACACGAGGAAATAAAGCCAAAATCGCAAAAAAGAATGTTACAGCTTCGAATGATACAAGAGCAGTGTTCTGTCGGCTTTGCTGAATAGCGATTGATGAATTGATTTGTATGGTTAGGTCATTATAAGTATAATCAGTGGGGGTGGTGGGCACTCTAAAGTTTTCGTCGGAAGTGCCTGAAAGGAATGTCCATGTAAACTTTCACCGGATAAGCGGAGAGGCTTGGCGAAAAATCGGACAGTGGACCAATGTAATTGGTTTTGTCATGTGGTTTACTTTTTTCTTTGCGTGTCTTTTTACACATAATACGATAATGTATGACCTGTTCGGAGTAGGCTTACTTATTTACGGAATTGGCGCTATCATTATGATTTTTTCAGCTGAAAAGGCTCTTGGCTAAATCCTTAATCAGCAAATAAGTATTCCCTTTTCTTTTTGAACAAATCATTGACTACTGAGATTCCCTCAATACCTGCAAAAGCCAGTAATGAAATGGTAACTGCTATGTCAGTACGACCAACTTTTAATGATTCCACTTCTGAATTTGACATTACATGAAGTTGAATTTGGTTATAATTGTACGTTAAAAATGTTCCATTGAAGAGACCAATTATTATGCTTGGAGAATAGTCTCCTGATGCTGGAAAATGAAATGTCATTTGGTCAAGAACTGATAGAGAACCAATATTTTGTGTAGTCGCAGAAGTATTAAGACCTAGCCAATCGCCATCAAGAGCAGTAAAGAAATTATTTTGAGTCCCTGAGGCGCTGTTTCCTGCCGTTGAAAAACTGCTATAGGGTTGGGCGTACTGAAAGCCTACCCACACGTCATCAATATTCATTCCAGTGCTATTCGGAAATGTCGTAGCTATAACATTAGTTAAAGTTAAGTTAGTATTTTCAGCTATGTAGCTACTATTAGTTTCTACAGTGAAAAATATCTGTAGCCAATTATTTTGCAATTCTCCATTTGACAACGAAGGATATGCTAATGCGATAGGTACGCTAGGCGGTGCTTGTGGTTGGTAGAAGGCATTTACTATACTTGGATTGTCAGTCCAAATCCCATAAACACAGTAAAAAGCATAGAACAAGAAGATTAATAAAAGAGCGAAGGCAACTTGTCTTTTTTCGGTTTCTTCATCACGTATTTTTATTGATTGAACTTGTCTTATAATTTGCGGTTGTTTTGGCTTTTCCTTGCGTTTTGAATTAGAGTTACCCATTTGTTATCGCCTTCAACAGTGATTCCGCAAGCATCAGCGGGGGTTTTTCCATCTAAGGTTTGATGTGGTCTAATGAAATTGTGATAGAGGTGATAGCCTTGTAGAATTGGAGTTTTCTTTATCTTTAGTCCTCTCATGGTTTTTCTCTGTCTCTGATTTCTCCGTTCATTCTTTCCATTTTGTTTTTGTCGCTTGTGAATTTTTTGTGATTTTACAATTCTAAGGAGAGCTATTCTCCGACTTTTGACAGCTTTTGAAAAAGAAGGAAATCCTTTGAGAAATTGACAGAACCTTAATTGCTAAGCTACGCTTTTTCGCGTAGTTACCACCGCATGGATTTAAAAGACGCTTCTAATCCTTCAAAACGGTGTGGTCATTGCCTAACTCATTTTAGGCCTTTCGCAGTTTAGTTAGAAAATAGGGTTCTGGTGCATCTTAGGGTGATTGGGAAAATTCTTCTGGGTGGTGCGTGTCGGGTGATAAGTCATTGTGTTCTCCATGTGAAAAATCGTCACCTGTTCATAACACTCCGCTAAACTATCCTCAGAATCAAATCTAGTATAGTTGAAACACTTAAAATTGCGGTCAAAAAAATAAGCACAGTAGTTAACTCGCTTAGCTTTTTGGATTCATTATAAAGCGATTGTGTAAGAAGAGTATTGTATCGTTCAAAAATTTGGTTAATCTTATTTTCCAATGAATCAACTTCATTCTGCAATTCTTCACGCTTAATTTCGTCAAGTGCATTAAAGTTCTTTTTATTTATCAACATGCGGATTTGTTTTTGCTTTTCCTTTTTTTTGGAAATAAGTTCATCTAATCTTAGTTTTGTAACATCCAAACTGAACTCAACGGGGTTATCTTCTTCGGTCACTTGATACTTTACCTCACTTCACCTTTTTGTGGCTTAACGATTATGACTAGTTCTCCGCCTTCCGCCTTAAGAATCCACTCTAGTTTATCGTATTCGGTTAAGCCAAATTGGTTTATGATGCTTCTTGGAACGGTTGTTCTTAGAGATTCGGTTTTGGGGGATGCTTTGTTTAGAAATGTTATTTCTCCCATTGTTATGCCTCTTTATAGGTATTGTTTAGGGTTTAAGGTGTATATTAATATACCTATAACCATGCCTAAATGTTTATAAGTGGGGTATATGTTTAGGTTTATTTAAGGGTAT
>PLSP01000011.1 GCA_003165195.1 Candidatus Bathyarchaeota archaeon
CCAGGCCTTCTAAAAAACGTAGATATACGATTGCCATAGCCCTGTTATTGGGCATTCTTATTTGCACAGCTCTGATATTAGGCTATTCAACCATGCAGGTTCAAAAGACCGTTTTCCAAAAAGAAAACGCCGCCTTAGCCAACGGACAAAGTGTCTTTCTTTATAATGAATCCGCTCCCTTTGATCCTGCTCACCCAACAGGTATCTTTTTCGCCAACGAATCGAGCCTGCAACTTTTTATATCGTCTTTACCGCAAGGCAGCTCTTATGTAGGCTGTTATGTGGATGGCAACGGAATAACTCACACTTATACATCAACGATACCTAACATTGTTGAAGTAAGTGGGCAAAGTGTCTTAGTCAATGGGCATAGTTCTTTTATTGGTAACGAATCCTACCCTTTGGACCCTGCCTACCCAACGGGTAATGCGATCATCAACAGAGTCTATTTTCAAGTCCCGTAGGGCGAATGCAATGTAAGCTATAGCATAATTTGATTGAACCGATTTCACATATTGATGATAAAGTTTCTTAGCGATATTATAGCATAAGACTAATCAAACAGTCATCTAAGTCTAAATTCATTTTGAATTTTCAGAAGCCCATTAAGATACTAACCATCAGTAACTATTCGTTTTTCGGTTAGAGATTAATATGATTGCTGTAATCGTGCTAGCGGCTGCAATACCTACAAAAAATATGTTTGTTACTATATTGACCATTATGTTGAGTTCATAGATCGCAAAGGGCAAAGCAAAGAAAAAGCCTAACAATAAGCCAAGAAAAGCATACAAAATTAATCTCGGCTGAATTTTCATTTTTATCATCCAATAACCCTTTCTTTCAAATCCTTATAGCTCTATTCATGGAACACTTATGTTCTAGTACTAGAACAGCATCTAAACAGCTTTATCCCTTACTCACCAAAACAATTAAACTTTAGTTTGCAATAGCAACCAAGCGATTTTGATAAGCCTGATTATTTTAACATACTACCTGGCAGTATATAGACTCAAAGATCTTGGTTACAGATTGCACCTGGTAGTTGATGTCAAAAGTGAGTTACCAATAGCTATGATTGTTGTGTCTGCCAATGAAAACGAGAAGAAACATTCCATCAGCCTCTTGAGAAAAGCATCAGAGCATGTTAAGCCAAAGAAGCTGCTCGCTGATTCTCAATACAGCGCAGGTAATCTAAGGAAGATAGCAATAGAACTCTGGGCATTGCCTGTTATTCCTTACCCTAAGAACCAATCCAAGGGTGCTAGAGGTATTTTGAGGGTTGATAGAAAGTTTAGAAGCCATGGGCCAACAATTTTCAAGGTTGCATACAGAAAACGTGTCGCTGTGGAGCGTGTTTTCAGCCGCCTTAAGAACCTTGCCAGTTTAACTCAGCATAACTTGAGAGGATTAGCCAAGCTTACGTTTCATTCTCAACTCTTCATTCTAATTATGCTTCTCACAGCCGAAGCAGCTGTCAATACGCATAATAACGCTAAATCAAGGAGCATAAGGTACTTTGCAAACTAATCTAGGAACACGTGCGCCGCTCAGGTGGGAGTAGTCACTTCCTAACTTCTTAGGAACTATCCACTCTGGAAAAAGTAGGCTGAATTGGGCCGAGTGCTCGATATTTCTGCATTATTGTCTAGGCAATGATTGAGTCATTGATAGCAAAAATAGTTGTTCGATGGACTCCAAAAGGGGAGATTAGGCGGTTTGGTTCCATAGGTAAACGTGCTGGTACCGGTCTCCCACTGGATAGGCTGGGTCGTCGTAGATTATGTCGAGTTTTGAGCCGTACTTGCCTAGGGCTGTCTGTAGGTTGCTCCAAACCTGCTGCGAAGTGCTGTTACCCGGCCATAAACCCCATATGTTATCATTTTGGTTACGAAGTCCACCACCGAAGTCTGTGGGCAAAACAAACGCATCCACCGCTGTGACGTTGTTTGTTTCTCTGGGGTTCTCTACCACATCCTTCCAGAACTTTTGAATTGCCGCAAACTGCTCCTTCTGCAAAAGCCCTGCTCCGTTGTTGTCAGGAGAGTAGTTGAAGACAACGACGTATTTGGCGCCCGATTCGTAGGATTGCTTCATTGCATTGTACATTTGGTTGCCGCTCATCAGGGTAGGTGGCGATAGGTTCTGCCAATCAATCATTGAGCCCCAACTCTTGTTCTGCATGTCCGCGGCTCCCCGAACCAGCGCAATGTTCTGGGTAGTGGGCTGGTTCCAGCCCAACTCGCCGAACACCACATCGTAACCACCTTTGTAATCAAACCAATCAAGGCCATAGTCCGCAGTGAAGAGTGAAACGTCCGATTGATTGCCAATTGTGCCTATGTTATGATGCTCTGTGTTGAGAAATACGTTTGCGACCGCAGAGGAATTTTGCAGTGGCGTCGAATCCCAAACTTGTTGGTAGGATTCAAACTGCGAAATACTGCCTGGATCAAAAGTAACTTCTTCTGACTCATCAATCGGCACGGAGTCGGAGTTTGAGTTAGAAATACCTACGTCTTCACGGTTTTCGATTGTACGTGTTCCGTCTGGTTGAGTGGTTGCGGCTTCTCCTGCCTCGTTTAGAACTGTGCCATTGGGTAAATAATACAGTGTTTGCTGATTAACCATTTCATAGGTCCCATTGCTGTACGTATAACTACTGGATGGAGTACTCGCGATTGTGCCGTTTGGAAAGTAAATCAGACTTGTGCTTGAACTGACAATGACGTTGCTTACCCCATCAACCGTGGTGTTTTCCGTTGGAGAACTTGAGCTCGTGAGGATCTCTCCTGATGCATAGAATTGGTAACTATTGGAAGCATTCACGGGGTACACCTGTATCTCTACACCAGTCCCCTGCTTCACTATCGTATCATTGCTAACATAGAGGTTTGTTGTTGCGTCAAGCATCTTTCCGCCGGGCTCGTCGTCAAAGTATAAACCTAGAAAGTTGCTTCCCCAACGTGATTGAGCCATGTTCAAAATGGAACCTACGACGGTGCCGTCCCCGCCCTTGATCTCGCATAATATAACGTTTAGCCCCGCGTTGACGGCATAGTCGCCTATCTCTTGAGTGCCATTGACGTCAAGCATAAACGTTGTTGAATCCAAAACAAACAGGTTAGTGTAACTCTTCACTTTATCGATAAGCTGCTCTGCCTCGGTGATGGAGTTGCCGCAGTAGGTAACGCCCACGTAAAATGGCTTCTTGGCAGCCACTGGTGATTGGTGTTGGGTTTCCATCGTGACAAAAGCCGAAACAACCAAAACACCAATTATGACAACGGTTATAATTGCAGCTAAACCTTTTCTCATCTTAAACCATCCCTCAAGTTACACCCGTCCAAAGTCTCTTCTTTATGCTTGACAAAACGACAGTTAAATGCTTTACTCAAATTAGCCATTTCACTCGACACACGCAAAAAATCTAATTGTTTGTACATAAAGCTGTTGCCTTCAAAGTTCTAGCCACCGTGGATTTTTCCACTGACAGTCTGCGTGTTTAAGGCTGATTCTAACGCGGCAAGTATTTCTTTGTTACCCAACTTTGTTACCCCGTTCAACATGCTTTGGATTAAGCTTTCGATACAATGCGATTCCCTCAAGTGAGAAGAGGGCCATGGCTACTCCAGTCATGCCCGTTAAGAAGTAGAAGCTGATTTGAACCACAAAGCCCTTTAGTAGGGCGCTTGCCAATATTATTGTCATCTCGGCTGCAAAAGCCCCGAGAAAAAAGAAGGAGTAGAACATCAATCGTGGCACGAGGTTTCGTCCAACCCACACGTGCCCGTTGATGTTTGTTTTCTCCTTTAGGATGTAATCGCCATACTCATTTTTTTCGATTAAACCCATTTCCTCAAGTTTCTGCAGATGCCTGGATGCAACGCTTGTGCTGCTCAGGTTTGCGCCCCGTGTGACGTCCCTGGTTCCCACTGGTTTTGCTGCGTGGACGACGTAAGCATAGACAGTTAATGTGTTGCCTTCAAGTTCATCGTTAGCCAAGTGTGAAGCGACCTAAGTGATTCTATGGTGTCTCTACTGGGTATGGTACGGTTCCGGGTGTATAGTTTCCATATACGAATTCGTTGCCTTCTTTTGTAAGGACTATGTGCTGCAGGATTTGGTTGCTTGCAGGTGTAGTGACGGTGGAATTGCCGTCGAGTGTGACTGTTGATATTTTGCTTACGTCAATGTATAATGTCTGGGCGTTTCGGAGGTCAGTGACAGCTTGTGGTAGATTATTGGCGTCGGTTCCGAATATATAATCGCTAACAAGTCCTGTAGTAAAACCGCTATTCAGTGGATTATAATTCACGCCTTGACTATTGGAAGGAACAGGACCTGAAGTCAGACCGTAACTTAAGGCGACTATTCCTGGTCCTATGACGACAACAGTGTTATTGTTTGGGTCCTCTGCAACATAGTAGGTCATGTTAACGATTGGTCCTTGGTCAGATGAAACAGCGAATTGGTAATATTCAATCTGAGCATCTTCGTTTGGCATTATAGCTGTAGGATTCAGAGTGAAGTTTACGATAGCTTCAATATCAGCGCCGTTAAGTGTCATCGTATCGGTCTGACTGATTTTGTTAGGGTTGCAATAAGCGTATGTGACATTGACATTGAAGAGAGGCTCAACCGTTGGTAGCCCAGTATTCGCTTGCTGAGCGTTTTCTTGGGCTTGCGCTGCCATTAAGTATTCCATTGGTATGACTGTTGCAATTCCGATTGCTATGGCGAGTATTGAGCATAGTATTATTTTTTTTTCTATCATTTGGTTTTCGCCGCCAAGTTAACCCTCGAGGCACCTAATAATGCTCACTGAAGAACAAAACTGTTCTCAAAGAGAACACCCCTGAATGTTAGGAAATTAACTATGGCTTTCATGCTAAAGTCTTTCCATGAAGTAAAATGAAGTAAACTCCTAATCTAACATTACATATTTTCGGTTTGACCCCAAGATTCGCGCGCTAGAAAATTTTAGCCTTAGTATCTTCCGCTGAAGCATAAATTAAATGCCGAAAAAAAAATTAAGGATACAAAATATCATCAATGGCAAATAAAAAAAAGAAGAAGAAAAGAAGAAAAATTCTAAGTTCCACTTGCTGTTTTTGCTTCTTGTGCTGATCCGTCGATGTCGCACTGGGCACAAGGCTGCCTAACAGAGGCCTTATATGTCGTCATACCCGTGATCAACGTAGGCTTGAACGCTATTACCTGAAACAGAAAGCCCATAAACTAGATAATTGCCGTTGCTATCAGGTCCCGTAGCATTTAGATGAGTAATTACTTCAGAAAGCAACTGAATCATTAATGTCCTGAAAACAGGACTTGGTTTTATTCGGAAGTCTTCAAACGAGGCATTAAATATCTAAGTGTAGTGAGTGCCTTGAGGTGCACGATAATGGAAGAGGAACAAGATATCGAAAGAGACAGACAAAGAGCAGAAATATTCGACGCCCTTGGCCATCCCACAAGAATTGTTATTCTAAAGGCTTTAAGTGAAGAGCCTCTTGGATTTGCCGATTTAAAGAAAAAAACCTCCATTGAAAGCAGCGGGCAACTCCAACATCATCTTAACAAATTAGGCGACTTAATCAAGACTGACGAACATGGGAAATATTGTCTTTCCAATCAAGGAAAGGATGCACTATTAACCGTCCAGTCTGTAGAGAATGCTTCTCCTGCAAGAAAAGATTCAGCCAAAATTCATTCACGTCTTTATAGTTCAAAAAAGTTTTTCAAAGTGCTTTCTGTACTTTTGGCTTTTCTTTTAATTGCAAGCACAGCAATTGCTTTAGTTGAGTTTAATCAAGTACAACAGCTTCAGAATGGACCAGTTGCAAAATTGAATGATGCTGGCTATTTAGATAGCTCAAAACTTTTTCTAATTTCATCGTATTCTTATTATGGAAAATATAATGGTCAAGCATGTTTCATCATTGAGGCCACTGTAAGAAATGATTACACTGCACAGCAACCACCTCCAATGGATAACTTCCCAGGCAACAGCTCGGGGACAGCATATTTTGGCTTGACTGCAAAATTATACGTTAAGAATATGCCAATCCAATCAGAGGACGTAACTAGCCCCGGATCGTCACCCTTAGGTGTAAGTCAAATCGGGTTGGGTAGCCGAGACACGTATGTGGTTGAGATTGATATGGCAACATCTAACCGCAATGTCGACAATTATACAATAAGTTTGGTCGGATTAGCAGGATATCCAATTCCATAACTAAAGAGGTTCGACGAGCGAGTGGTTAGTTTGAAGCCGGCTTTGCGCGCTACTATTCTTAAGCAGGCCTACGCTAAAGTTTTTGAAACGCTTTTTCTGCTCAGCCTCATACTCGTTGAATGCCGCTTTAAGTTTCTCGAAACCTTCACTATCAAATTTTTCTTCACTCATAAAATCATCTCATTAATCTTAGAGGGCTAATCTTACCCATGCAAGAAAAAATCGAAAGAGCACTTTTTTCACCTAAAGTGCAAAAGCCGTATAAGGTAATTAACGCTAACAAGCCTTTATGGGAAATCTGAAGAAAACCTCAGCTATCCTGATTCTAATTACTATAGTTCTTGCCCTGACAGCAGCCAACGCAGTCCACGCTCTTGGAGTAACTGCCACGGTAACTGTGGGAAACCTCCCTGGGGCTGTGGCTTATGATTCTGCCAAGGGCGAAATATTCGTAGCCAATGAGGGAGTTGTAGCTGGGACCAGCACGATTTCGGTCATATCGGACAGCAACAACACCGCCGTAGCAACCATACCGGTAGGAGAAGAAACGCTGAGCAGAGCGGGTGCCATAGCTTATGATTCTGGCAAGGGAGAAATATTCGTAACCCTTGAAACCGCCACAGGGACCAATCCCTCCTCCTCGGTTTCAGTCATATCGGACAGCACTAACGCCGTGGTGGCAAACATAAACGTGGGAAATAATCCTGATGGCATAGATTATGATTCTGGAAAAGGCGAAATATTCGTAGCCAATGGTCATGACAGCACGGTTTCGGTCATATCTGACAGTAACAACACCGTGGTAGCAACCATACCTGTGGGAAACGGACTCAATGGCGTTGCTTATGATTCTGGAAAAGGCGAAATATTCGTAGCTAACCAGGGCTCCGGCACTGTCTCAGTTATATCGGACAGCGCTATTACGTCAGTTCCAACTCCTGTTCCTACGCCAACTCCAACTCCTACGCTAACTCCAACTCCTGTTCCCACGACAGTTCCAACTCCTGTTCCTACCACAGCTCCAACACCTTTTACGCAGGTTCCATCTCCCGCCGTCGTTGCTAACGTGCACGTGGGAAACTACCCCTTTGGTGTAGCTTATGATTCGGGCAAGGGCGAAATATTCGTAACCAATAATTATGACAACACGGTTTCGGTCATATCGGACACCGACAACACGGTAGTTGCAACCATACCCGTTGGAAAAGGTCCCTATGGCGTTGCTTACGATTCAGGCAAGAGCGAAGTATTCGTAACCAATAATTATGACAACACAACCTCGGTCATATCGGACAGCAACAACACGGTAGTTGCAATCATACCCGTAGAAGCTCCCTATGGCGTTGCTTACGATTCAGGCAAGAGCGAAACATTCGTAACCAATACTCTTTTCGAACCCTCTCTTCTCAACCCTACCACCAATTTTATTTCCAACACGGTTTCGGTGATATCAGATTCCTCCAACACGTCTGCGTCTCCCGCTTCTCCCGCTCCAGCAACATCCGTGTCGCCAACAACTGTACCAGAGTTCAGCACCGAGGCGCTCATTTTGGCGATGGTACTATCGGGCGTTATCGTAGTAACTTTTGTTCGTCTAAAATCTAAGCGGAAAGCATTTTCATGAAAGTCCTTAAGAAAACTTTCTTTGCCTCACTTCTTTTAGCAATAATTCTTGTCTTGTCAGCAGCCAATGCAGTCCATGCAATTGCAGTAACTGGCACAATAACTGTACAACAGGAACCATCGGGCGTGGCTTATGATCCTGCCAAAGGCGAAATCTTCGTAGTCAATACCAACGCTGGAACAGTCTCGGTCATATCTGATACTACTAACACTGTAGTTGCAACTATTCCATTAGGGAATCCCGTTCCGATTGGCGTAGCGAGTTGGATCGTTTACGATTCAGGCAGGGCTGAGCTCTTTGTATCTCTTTCTTTCGCCTACAACGGTGAGGTAGCAGTGATTTCAGATAGCAATAACAGTATCGTTGGTAAAATTCTGGTGGGGGGTGAACCCGAAGGCGTAGTTTATGATTCTGCCAAAGGAGAAATTTTCGTTGCCAATGCGCTTTCTAAGGCTGTTTCCGTAATATCAGATACGACGAATACCGTGGTTGCAAACGTAACTGTACCCTACGGCACCTTAGCCATGGCCTATGACTCGGGGAAAGGAGAGATATTCGCAACAAATCTTCCACCCAATAATTCATCTAACCCCACTGCCTCATCCAACACGATTTCGGTTATATCCGACAGTAGCAACACAGCTATAGCAACCATAACCGTGGGAAGTAATCCCCAAGGCATCGCTTACGACTCGGGCAAAAACGAAATATTTGTAACTAACTCGGATTCCCAAACAATCTCTATCATATCTGATAAAAGTAATTCAGTGATTAAGACCTTGCTAATCAATGGATATCCTTTTGTGATAACTTATGACTCCGGAAAGGGCGAACTTTTCTTTTACAGCACCAATGCCACGGGTCTCGCGAATCCATTCACAACAGTCATCACAGTTTCGGTCATTTCGGACAGCACCAATACAATAATCGCTAATATAACAGCTGGCGGTGGTGGCCAAGCATATGATTCAGGTAAAGGTGAAGTCTTTGCAGCAAGTTCTTTCACGGGTACGGTTTCCATAATATCGGATGCCTCAAGCACGTCCGCGTCTCCCACTCCAGCAACATCTGTGTCACAAACGCCAACGGTACTAGAGTTCAGCGCTGTTGCTATCGTTTTAGTATTGTTACTAATGGTTGTAGTGTCCGTTTGTGCGGTAGCATTAGTGTCAAAAAAAATCGGTAGAGAACCGATAGACCAATCTTATAGTTCTCAGAACAAAAAGGATTGTACGGTGCTTCATTCATGAACAGGCTTCGTATAACAACAGTATTTTGCATAATTTTTCTTTCCAGCGCAGTTTTGATTCCATTTGCAAACGCTGACTGGCCTATGTTCCGCTCAGACCCGTCTCACGATGGTGTAGGAACGGGCAATGCAGTGCTTACGCCCCAACTACTCTGGAAATCCACTATCGCTAATTCGTCTACAGGCGGATATGTTGGTTCTTCTCCTGCTGTTGTCGACGGCATAGTCTACGTAGGCTCCGCTGTAGGTGCAGTGCCTGTTGGACAATCAATATCCCCTAGCTCGACAACGGACGCTGTATATGCTTTGAACGCTAAGAGCGGAGTCGAACTCTGGAACTACAGCACTGGTAGCCTTGGTGTTTCTTCATGTCCTGCTATAGTAGGCGGTGTAGTCTACGTTGGCTCATGGGACGGTAACGTCTATGCTTTGAACGCTACTAACGGCGCAAAACTTTGGACTTACACCACCGGCAGCAGTGTAGAGTCTTCTCCAACTGTTGTCAACGGAGTAGTCTACGTAGGCTCCGATAACAACAATGTTTATGCCCTAAACGCTACAAACGGCTCTCAACTTTGGGGCTACAACACCGGCGCTGCTGTGGATTCGTCGCCTGCAGTTGTTAATAACGTAGTTTACATAGGCACAGCGGATTTTGGTCCTTTTTCTTTCCTCACCTATGACGGCGTTTATGCGCTAAACGCTACTAACGGTGCTAAACTCTGGAATTACACTGCCATCGGCAACCCGGTTAAGTCCTCACCTGCCGTCGCCAACGGCTTAATCTTCATAGGATCCTATAATCACAACGTTTATGCTCTAAACGCTACTAACGGAGCAAAACTCTGGAATTACACTACCGGTGACGCTGTTGAGTCATCGCCTGCAGTTGACAACGGCAAAGTCTACTTCGGTTCGTTTGATGGCAATATTTATGCTCTAAATGCCACTAACGGCATTCGAATTTGGAATTACAACACCGGTAACACTGTTTCTTCCTCGCCCGCCATTGTCGGCGACGTAGTCTACGTGGTAGGGGGGTCACAAGGTTACGTTTATGCTTTAAATGCTACTAATGGCCGAAACCTCTGGAAATACAGCACAAATGGTGGTGATTCGTCTCCTGTTGTCGTGAATGGAATTATCTATGTTGGCTCCGGTGATGGCGAAGTTTATGCTTTAGGTTCTTCTCCTGCGTCGTCAAACAGTGTATTCATTATAGTCGGGGTGGTAGTTGTGGTCGTTTTTGTTGCCGCGGTGGTTGTCTTAATATTTAGAAAGAGATTGAAAACTAAACCGATAAGTGCAGAGACTACACAACAGAACTCTGCTTCAGTTTATAGTGATTGTGCCCGTTTCTCCAAACCATGACGCCAAAGCGGACCAAGTCTTCATTTCGGCAAAAAAATAAGTAGAAACTTGAAAAATCTATTTACCTTAAAAATAGTCGCGCTTCGTCCCTGATAAAGACTGTTCCTTTTGCGGAACATTTTGTTCTTCTGGGAGAGTTAAAAGTCACGCCTTCATATTCTCTTAATGCAGGGTGTTTCGCCTGAAAAGAAAAACGGTGACATTAACGCTTCTCACATTAGTTGCTTTAGCATTAAGCGCAGTTAACGTATCTAATCAACAAAAAGAGCTTCTCTCCACAACCTATGCATCGCCATCTACCGCTTTACCTTCATCTACTCCTGAACCCACAACTGTTGCAACTACGACACCGCCAGAACCAACTGTTTCTTTTACTCTTTGGCACACAAATTCACCTGTTCTGCAGCCACCAGCAGACCAACTTGCACATGTACCTCCAATCTGTGAAATAGAATCTCCTGAAAATCAAACTGTATTGCAAACAAACAACTTTACGCTAAACGTAAACGTAGCTTCGTACTTTTGGATAATTGACAGTGTTTATTACGAAGCAGATTGGATTGAGGGTATTCACCAAGTATTCGGCGTCCAGCCAAATGGTATTGACGCACTTAATGCTTCAATAACTGTAAACTTCAGCGAAATCCCTGACGGTAACCACACATTAACGGTCTACGCTAATACACATGACGGTTCCCATAGTTTTGCCACTGTAACCTTCTTAACTAAGACGTATCAACCAAGCTTAACTAAGCCAGAGCCTTTTCCAATCCTGACTGTTGCCGCTTCTTCAGTAGCATCAGCAATGGTTGTGGTTGCTGGTTTGTTGGTTTACTTTAAGAAACACAAGCAGATGAAGTAGGATGGGTATGCGTAAAGCTTTCGCTTTAGTGCTTATTCTCGTCATCTTAATCTCATCATGCATAATTGCCGTTCAACCTGTTAAAGCTCAATCTCTTGCAGGAATAATCATCAACGCTGACGGAAGCGTCACGCCTTCGAGTCCTGCCATACAAATGGCAGAAAACACCTGCATCATAACCGCGAATCTTAACAGCTCCATTACCGTAGAAAGAGGGAATATCGTGGTGGACGGAGCCAACCATACTCTTCAAGGTCCCGGCATAAGCCAGAACGCCATAGCGATAACTTTAATGGCTAGCAACGTAACCGTCGAAAACCTGCATGTGACTGGTTGGAAAGCTGGAGTCTACGGCGCTTTTAACAACAACACCATAACAAATAACGTGTTCGCTGGCAACTATCAAGCCGTCTCAATATACGCCGACAATTACGTCGTTAGCGAAAACAGTATATCCGGAAGTAGTGACGCCGCGATTCTCATCGACACAGGAGCTACTCGTCCACAAGGAGACGACAACCTCATAACGCAAAACCAATTAACAAGCAACAACTGGGCGCTCGACATTCTGAACAGCAACGGAACAACAATCGCGCAGAACAACGTAACAAACAACGCCGTGGCACTGGTTCTGGGAACTCTAAGCGCGAATGTAAATAGCGCCGGATTCCAACTCCTGTATTCCAACAATTTCATAAACAATACGCAAATACTCTATGTTCCAATCGGCGTACCATTCATGCAGGATGTAGTTCCGCTGTCTCCCGCCGGACAATGGGACTACGGCTCCATCGGAAACTACTGGAGCGATTACCTGTCAAGGTACCCGAACGCCACGGAAATAGACCATTCGGGAATAGGCGACACACCCTATGCGATAATCGACAGCACGACATACTCGGATGATTACGCAAACGGCACCGCCATAACGGGAACCGCAATTCTGGGAACCGCTATCGACCGCTATCCTCTAATGGTTCCGTTTTCCGCTTCGACCGTGACAAACCCCAAACAAGCCTCTTCACCAAGTCCATCGTCTCCACACTCACCGTCTCCAACAATTCCAGAGTTTCCATCTGTCATTATCGGCATAGCCATAGTTATGACAGTAACAGCAGCATTAATGGTCTACATCAAAAAACTGAAAAAATGAAAAGGCACTTAGAATGTGCTTGTGGCCAACGGCAATAGGCACGACAATTACAAGGCCGGCTGTAGTTATTCGAAAATAAGTTTTGAGCGTTTGTACATCAGCAACTAAGCCGTCCTGCAAGTCTTCGCCTATCAGGGGATTTTTAATTTGGTGGATGTCGCTTGAATGCTGATTAATCATAGTGACATAGGGACATTTAGGGTTCTGGTAAGCATCGGGGCATTCTTCTGCTTCGAGGTCTTGAGTCAATCTTGGAACGCTCCTTCTCCACGAGAATCACACAAAACAGCGCCTTTTTCAAGCATTGGAATAGCCGATAAATCCACAGGTTCCTCTGAACTAATGCTNNCTACTGCGTTGATTGATTCGCTGCGCTGCCGATCCCAAAATGCCGCTTGCTTTGATAGCTCTTCCGAGTAATCATTCAACAAAACAGAAATTTAGGCACTTAACAACCTGATAAAAGATAGGCATCAATTTTTCAGAAAATTATGAGGGCGTAGTGAAGCAGTTCCACGTGTAGCTCTGGGTGTCGTTGCCATCTCCAAAGATTACGGTGGCGATATAATTCGTTGATGAAGGTAGAGGCTCAGCTAGGTAGAATGTGTACGTTCTCAAATTGGTTACAGTTGCATTGATTATGGTTGCAGTGGGGTTCAATTGCAGAGTCACGTTTGGTGGAAGGGTGTAAAAGTCCACAGAAATGGCATATTGGTTATCGGCAAAGTCCACGTCATTTTCGAGAGGGAACACCTGGTAAATTGCATATGGAAAATCTGCTTGCCCTGCAAAAGGATTGGGATAAGCGCTGACGTTTTCTGACATGTAAGGGCTTTCAAGCGGGTACGCATCAGAATTGTGGCCATCAATCATGTAAGGTATGCTCATTACTCCTGAATTCCCTATCTCAGTTGCAAGAGGATCTTGTTCCTGATAGTTGCTCCAATAGTTGCCTTGAGAGCCGTTATCCCAAGAATTTTCGAAATAAGATGCGCCGTCGTTGCTTGCTGCCGAGTCTGGAGAGCAAACTAACACATTTTGATAATTGTTAATGAAGTCGTTATGATAGAAGGAATTATTATCTACTGCTGAGAACCCTTCTTGCCCTAGAAGGACGCCGTATTTGTTGCATGCGATTATGTTTTCAAAGAATGTGTTTCCCATGCCCTGATCTGGGCCTGAAAAACCGGCGTATGAACCATTATCAATAAGTGTATTTCCGTCAACGGAGATGCCTGCAAAAGCATATCCCTCGATGGTATTCCGGTAGACAGTGTTGTTTGAACCATCGATAACAACGCCAGTCGTCCAATCTTCACCTTGATATCCCAAGCTCGCGAATGTCATGTTGTTTCCAAACACGGTGTTACCTGAACCTAAAACTCTCACTCCTTGACTGCAGTTCACCATAGTGTTGTAACTGACCACATTAAAGTTGTCGTCGTCTTCCACAGGAGTTAATACGTTTTCAAAAAAGTTCTTGCTAATAGTATTATTCTGACTCCAGGTCAGAATTATTCCTTGCGAGAGCACGTCACTTAAGGAATTGTCTGTCAGTGTGTTGTTTGAGGAAAACATAAGCTCGATATTTGCCCATGTAAGATTATTCTGCGTAACAACGTTATTGTTGGAGTTTTCAAGATCAAGCCATAACAAGTATAAATTCGGCGTTTTAACTACGGTATTTGCAGTGATGAGGCAGTTGCTCGTGTCGTTTAGCGTGATGCTGCTGGCATTTGTAAATTGCATGTTTCTTATAGTTACGTTATTTTCTTGTTGAAGGTCAATATCTGAGCCTGAGAGCGAGTATCCTGAACCTTCAATGACGACATTATTTTTTTGCACAATGATGGTTTGGTTAACTACATTACCGGTTTGTGTGTAGACATCACCAGCTTCGGTGAATGCGGTCGAGTTAACAGTCCCATCATTTGATATAGTAATCGCCGATAATTTTTCGAAACCTACATAAGAAAAAGCACCCATAATGTGCGACTGCGTCTTTGGCTCAGCTGGAAAAAATGTGTAGCTGACCGTACCTAAAAGAATAACTGCAATTGCCGCTATGACAATAGCAAGAAGTAATTTGTTTTTGTGCTCACTCATCTAGCTCACTTTCGTAAATTCATATTTCAAATATGCGATCGTAAACTTAATCCTACGCTTTTGAACAAGTGTAAGATAACCGTTCTATTGGTTTGAACATTGCTTTCTAGAATTAGTACATGGGAATACCTAAATTAGCCGAGTTCATGGTAAATTCGCAGGGTGCAGCAGTCAACGCCAGCTATTGATCAGCCAGAGGATACATTGAAAGGAACAAGCCTCGATGTCTACCGATACTTGCTAAAAAATGGCAAGCCAGTAGGTGTGAGAGAAATGCAAAGAGCGCTCAGTCTCAGCACTCCATCCTTAGCAGCCTATCACTTGGACAAACTTGAAGAAGCAGGTCTTATAAAAAAAGAAAACGGCAACTATGTTATTAACAAAGTTGTTCTAGAGGACTGCATAAAAATTAGCCGCTTTTTAATTCCAAGATACTTATTTTACTCTGTTTTCGCCGTTTTACTTCTAGTGGCAGAATTAACCTTTCTTAGACCGACAGTAATAACTCGATTCTACTTTTTTGCGACCGTTGGGACCCTATTATGCACTCTTGCTTTCTGCTATGAAACAGGAAAGGTGTGGAGCAAAGGAGGTTTCTGAAAACTCGCTGACGATGCTAAATATGTGTTGCCTTATATCCAGCTTGATGGAGAACCAAGCGGCCGTAACAGACTCGGCAGTACCTGATTTGTTTTCCCTTGAAAGTTTTGGTCCGCAACCTCCCCTGCAAAACCTTTTTTCAAGAATTTTTTGAGTCACTATGCCTTTCTTCTTGGAACGTACTGTAGTGTCACGGTTAGGCGCCTTTTGGCATTGGAGTTGACTAGTTCTCGATTAATTCTGCGATCGTTTCTTCCGCTGCTACCGTGACCAACACGCTTTACCCGCCAATTATCCATGTTGCCTCGAACAAGCTGCGGATTACTCGTAACCAGATAGAAGGGCAAGTTAATCTGGGAAGTGTAGATTTCAGCAACAAAATTGAGCAGTCTTTTGCCAATACCGATCCCCTGAAAGTCAGGCAAAACCCGCAATGGCAGGTTACAGCAACAAATTGTTTGCCTGGATGGCGTCTCACATTTTTGCTGACATTCTGCATGAAGTATGTTGGTAGTTTACGACACCTTTCGGAAAAAACTTTAATATCCTAAACGCTCAAAGACAAATTGGCGCTTTAGTATATGAACAAGCTACTTAGGGTCGGATGCATTCTTATCGCAGTCTTCTTTTCATTCTGCCTTATTGCATTATTGCCTCAGCCAGTTTCAGCACAGACGTTAACTGCAAGCATACCCATTGGAAATGGTTCCTATGGCGTGGCCTTCACTCCCAACGGTGAATATGCTTATGTTACAAATCAAAACAGCGGCACCGTGTCGGTGATAAGCACAGCTTCGAATACTGTGGTGGCTACGGTAAATTTGGGCAGTCTTCCTAATGCTGTGACTGTTACCCCTGACGGTCAATACGCCTATATTACGAATGTCGGTAACAATACGGTCTCGGTGATAAACACAGCCACGAATATGCTAACGGCAACAGTAACCGTTGGAAACGACCCTACAGGTGTGGCTGTAACGCCAAACGGCAAATATGTTTATGTTGCAAACGACGATGCATTAAGTGACAACAATTCAGTCTCAGTTATAAGCACAGCCACAAACACGGTAGCTGCAACGATATCTATTGGGAAAAGTACGTCCAGTGTAGCTCTGACACCAGACGGCAAACATGCCTATGTTACAAGTTACGGATATAATGGTTTATTATCGGTAATAAGCACAGCTACGAATACTGTGACAACTACGATTCCTGTTGGACTCTGGCCTTTGAGTGTGACGATATCACCAAACGGCAAGTACGCATACGTTACGCACGATATCTCAGTGGCGGATTATATCTCAGTGGTAAGTACGTCAACGAACAAGGAAACAGAAAACATAACCGTTGGTGGAAACGACACCGAATATGTAGCTTTTACGCCCAATAGTGAATATGCCTATGTCACAGTTTTGCCAGCTCCGCCGAACACCCCAGGACCAGGACCTCTTGGCAACGGTTCAGTTTCTATAATAAATACAGCCACGAACAAGATGGCGTCAAGTTTACCCCTTTTAGGCGAGCCTCTTGGTTTAGCCATTTCGCCCAACGGGACATACGTTTATGTTACAACTATGAAAAACGGACAAAACGGTGCAGTCTTGGCGATTAGTATACCAGCTGCCGAGCAAACTGTCACAACACAGAATCCTGCAGTTCCAGAGTTGTCTTGGCTGATGGTTGTGCCTTTGCTTCTTTCTGTGTTCTCTGTTGCTGTGATAGTTAGGTACCGAAAGTCCAATTGTTCTAAAAGATAGTTTAAAAAGCCAATTAGCACAACTAAAGTAAGGCGAATACATGTCGCACGGAACAGAGGTAGAATGAACAAAAAAATAGCAGTTATATCAGTTTTAATAGCTGTACTCTTTGTAAGTTCGATTGCTGGCACAGCTTTTTATTATAAAGTAATAGTTAATAGTGATAACTCTAAGATTGCTTCTCTAAACAAATCTTACGAACCAACTCTCAAACCTTGAAAGCCAAATGCCTGCGAATCTTGTAACGAATTTAACCGTGACCAAAGGCGTCTCAAGTACTGCTGGAGGGATAGCGGGCTTTTTTACACTCAATATTAATGGCACAGTAACTAACACTGGAGAAGGCACGGCACACAACGCAGGATTACACGTAGTAGCATATGGCGAGTTACCCGTGTATAATAATACTCTTTTGAGCACTGAAGGAGTATCGATAAACGTAACTGTTCCATTAACTTCAGGAAGTTTTATGGGATTTGGAGTTGGAGCATGGATTCCAGCCAATGACAGTTATTCCCTAACAGATTTAGAAGGAGGACAATCTGCTCAGATTAGTATAGAAATTTCTGGTTTAAGTGTAGATTCTAATTGGATTGTAACGCCTGTTTGGACTAATTCTTCCTGAAACGGTATTAGCTAAGTAGACCTTTTCTCACGCTTGGGCGAATACTCCCATAGCCCTCTGAGATTTCCATGTTCTAAAAGATAGTTTAAAGAGCTCACACGAATGATGATTAACCAAAGTAATGATAAAGTGTACAACGGCTTAGAAGGAACAGAGGAACCCATTAATTGCAGAAGAGAAAAATCATAGCGGTTGTTTTGGTAATGGCTGTAGCTGTTGGAGCCATTTTTGGCTATGAATTCTTTGTGGCTGATTCGCTTTCAGGTTATACCAAAGTCTCTCTTACGTATGCTCAGACCTATTCGATAAAATTTGGAAGCACTGTTTATTACATAACGTATAATGATGTTCAAAATGGATTTGTCGCAACAATGCCTATTTTTCAAGTAACGGCACAGACGCTCATTAATAACTCAAGCCAAAGTTTCGAAGCACGTCAAGGACTTAGATGCAGTTTCTCAGGGCTTCAAATGGTGGTGGACAATGCAAATTCCAACCAAATGATTCTATGCGTCAAGTCTACAGTTTCAAACTCTAAGCCAATAATCTCTCCCATTCCTACATCAAGTGGCTAGTATTCCATTTCCATTTCGAACCTGCCTTAATCATATCCAAAACGTAACCATTGTTGACTGAAGAAGGCAGCTAAAAACCGCAAACTTAAAACAATGACCTTTTCCCAAGTAGGCATATATAGTTCTGTACTCATGGGTCGCTGTGGATGTTGGCACTATTTAGTTGGCAGTAATACGAGCTAGTTGTTGTTTTCGCTTGTGAATTATAATTACTGAAATCCCTGAAAAAAGAGTCAGTGCAAGGATAATCATGGGTATTGAGAATTCAGGTATTGATGAAGTTGGGGTTATAGAGGCATTTGTGGAATCTGATATGACTGAAACCGTGTTATCGCCAGAGTTGGAAACAAATATTTCTCCTTTACCTGAGTCATAAGCTACCCAAACAGGGTTTGTTTCTACAGTCACGTTTGCGATGACTGAATTGTTTGAGTCTGAAATAACTGAGGCAGTATTGTCTGCATAGTTGGCCACGAATAACAGACCTCTCAAGAAATCATATGCTATTCCATTTGGATTAAATCCAACAGTTATTGATGTAACTACCGTATTGGAGATGTCTGAAATAACCGCTACAGTGTGTGAACCTGTCTCTGGGTTGGTGTTAGTGGTAGTTACAAACGTCTCTGATTTGTTAGAATCATATGCTAAGAAGTAGGGATTGATATAAGGGCTATTAGAAACTGCGATTGTCGCCACAACGGTGTTACTTGCATCTGAAATAACTGATATCATGCCTGAATTTGAGTTAGCAACAAACGCTTCATTCTTGTTGGAATCAAAAGAAATACCAACTGGTTTTGACCCTACACCAATGGTTGTGACAACGGCATTACTGTCATCAGATATTACCGATACATTACCCGAACCGTAGTTGGCAACAAATATTTCGTTTCTTGAAGAATCGTATGCAATTCCGTCAGGCATGGATTCAACTGGTATGGTGGCGATAACCGAATGGTTACTATCAGATATCACAGAAACCGTACCTGTCGGATGGCTTGATGCATAGTTAGTTACGAATAATTCGCCTTTGCCAGAATCGTAGACTATGCCGTCTGGATTAGAACCGACAGTTATATTCGCAATCGCTGTATTGTTGCTATCAGAAATAACTGATACTGAATCCGAAAGCCAATTTGCAACATACATCTCGCCTTTGCTTGAATCATAAGCAATGCCTTCTGGGAACAGTCCCACTTTAATGGTGGTATCCACTCCAATGGCATGAACCTGATTAAACGTTGGTGAACCAAAAATTGCAACCATCAATAACGAGGTAAAAACGGCTACCGTTATTTTTTTCATAACCATAGTCTCCTCACCAATGTATTCACTCAACCAATGAGTGATATAAATCTACAGTTTAGGCATAGGCATCGAAAAACCACAAACTTGAGTAGGTAGGCCACACTTTGAGCTTCACCGCTTATGTCATTTGCGATTGTGCCTTTTTGCCCCTTCTTCACGTTGTAAGCTGTTAAGACAACGTTGCTCATACAGGTCACCAAACTAATTAGGTGGGCGCTATCATGCCCACGAGTTTTCTTGGAATTTCATTCACTGAAGAGACCCCGAACACTTGGGTATAGCCAAATTCTTTCAGTTTTTGAGTGAGGTGTTCTGAGCTTCGCAGGTCGCCGCCTATGCCGAAAGCAACCATTTTTGTGTGATGTTTCAATTCAGAAATCGCTGAGATGGTGCCTTGGCTATTATCGGGGCCGCCGTCTGTTAAAGTTAAAGTTACGTCGGGGCGGTGTTTCTTTATGTAGCTCTTCAACCGCTCGTAAGTTTCTGCTGTTGGAGTGCTGCCTGCATTAATCAGAGCAGACGTTTTAGCCGAGTGCACCTGTAGCCACCTTGGCTCTTCGAACTTTTTGATTTTGAAGAAACTTGAACGGCCATTGTTGTAAGAGGGACCGTTCGGGCCGCCTAACTGAACCATGACTTCCTCGCCTCTTTGACCGCCGAAAGCAAAGAAAGCGGTTTTGCTGCCAATGCCGTCCAGGACTTCCATGCTGGACACTATGGCTTTTTTGTAGTCATCTTCAAAAGGACCCACGGACCCGCTGAAGTCGCCGATAACCAGGATCTTACGACCTTTAGCACTTTGCTGAATTCGAGTAACAAAGGGCGCTTCACCCTTGCTTTTAATGTACTCTTTAACTTTGAACTTGGATCCAGCTGCGCCAGTATGCGTTTTAAAGCCAGTTCTCCAATCCTTAAGCGCCGTGTTCATGTCACTGATGAATTTCTGGTCACGGTACAGTTGCGGATCCGCAGCAGCCACTACTGGTTCAAAATCACTTGTCTCCAAATCTGGCGTAACCCTGTTAGCTTGATCAAACTCACTGGCCACGTTAGAAGCACCCTTCTTCGCCGCCTCAACATCTTCCGGCGTCACAGGCGGAGGCTCTTCCTCTAACGGCTCCTCGCCTTCCTCAGCTTCCTCACCAGGCTCTTCTTCTTCGTTAGCACCCTCTTCTTTTTCCTCGCCAGCTTCTGATTCGTCTTCGGTCTCTTCTTCATCCTCGCCCTCTTCGCCGCTGCTTTTTCCTTCGGGTTCTCGGCCTTCTTCCTCTTCCTCTTCGTCCTCAGCGGTTTCTTCGTCTTCAGATTCTTTTTCCTCTTTGCCAGTGCCGCTTGGTTTCTGCTCTTCCTCTTCAGCTTCCTGGTCCTCAGCTTCTTCCTCGCTACTGATCTTTTTGCCAGATTCAGGCTCGTTTTCCTCTGCCTCTTCTTCAGCTGCGTCCTCTTTGCCGCTGCCTTTCTCTTCTTTTTCAGTTTCCTCAGGTTCAGCTTCTGCGTCTTTCTCTTCTTCTTTTTGGTTTTGCTGCTGTTGCTGTGGAGGTGTGTTTTGTGGTTGTGGTGGTCCGCTTTCTTCTTCGCCCTGTTCGTCTATATCGACGGTTTTTGGCGGTTCCTCTTCTTCGTCTTGGGGTGGCGGTGGTTGTTTTTCGCTTTCTTCTTTCTGTTTTTGTTTGCAGGCTGGACAGTAGTCGAAAACTGGCGGGATCCATTTTCCTGCTTTGCCAGCTTCCTTTGCGCGTCTGGCCAGGTCGTCTAAGTCAACTACTACGTCTGGTGCGGTTATGGCCTGGTTTAAATTTATACGTGTAACTGTGGGGTGTCTGCGTCTTTGCATGTAACTGCCGCTGCTGCTGGTTTTTCGGTTATAGGCCATGTTAATCCTCTCTTACACCTAATTTTCGTGTGTAGTGTTTTCCGCAGCCGGAGCAAACAACCTCTACAGTCATGAGTTGGTCAAAATAATCGTCTATGCCGGTGCGTGTTTCTTGTGATTCTCCAGGCGTCGGTGTATGCGGCTTGAAGGATTGGTCCCAGGTGCTTTCGCCGATGTGGGTGACTTCTGGCACGTAATCTTTGAGTTCCAAATCCTTGATAACTTGCATGGATAGCTGAGCTAACTTTCTGTAAATGGTCTCCGGAGACTGCTTTCTGAGTTTAGTGAGCTCGTGTTCAACCATGGTGGCTTCATGCTCAATCAGGTCACGCTCGTCGATGGGCAGCTGGTCCCAGCCTTTAATCTTCATAACTAAGAGGCGTTGCAGGAAAGCTTCATGTCGCATGTGGCCTTTGCGTTCTCTGATGTATTCTTCGTCTTTGAGGTACATTCGGTTAACATCGTCATAATGCATTTTCAGGTAGGCATTCCAGAAGGCGCCTACATCCATTCTTCGGGTCCAAGCGTAAGCGTTTGTAAATAATCTTTCAGAAGCGTAGCCAGGCCACTTTTCAACGCCGATGTCTTCGATGCGGCGGTCTTCCAGGATGTTGATTGTGTCGTGTGCCAAGGGCTCTTTAACTTCGTCTCCTCTGGCACCGAAGGTAAACACCTGATCCGGGGTCTCGGCCACATGTCCCGCTTCGTGCCAAATCCCACTTCGGTAAACTCGGTATTTGCTCTTGTCGTCCAAGGGCAGTTTGTAATTGATCCAATGGGGCACATGAATATCATAGATAATTTGGCCATTCACTAGTTTTCTCTTCCCAACTGAGTAGCCGTTGCTGTTCGGGTCAGGAGAGATAACCACGTTGTTTTTGCCGCTGAGATATTTAGCTAAGAAAAGAGCGAGACTGGATATGTTAGACTGCACTGCGTTAGCAGTCATCACTGACCTTGAAGCGTAAGAAGGCTGAACTGAAGAAGAAGCAAGTTGCTGCAGCTTTGCAGCACCGACCGGTGCTTTACGTCGGGTCTGTCCATATGCTTTGTTGGCAGCGGGGCGATAAGCCATCAGTTGAGGCTCCTAAAGACGGTTAACTGATTTTAAGGCTTCTTCCATTCGGGGGTTGTATGTGTCTTCGTCCACTGCGATGTAGCTGTCTCCGATGGTTTGGTTGAAAGCTGTAGTGAAATCGTAGCCTTGTTTTCGGGCTATCAAGAAATCCAGTGTTTGCCGCATACTCGGGTGATGTGGCAGCGTTTTGTCAGCTCGTAAGCCTACAACAATTTTGGTGAAGTCTTCCACGTCTCTGGCCAAGGATCCTGTCAGAGCGCCTCCTTTCAAGGCAAGTTCTGTTGGCTTCACGCCTACGCCTTTTGCTTGTTCAACGATGATTTTATGCTCGATCTCTAGGGGAGCGAACGGCAGCCAAATTTCTTTGCATCTGTTTTGAACTGGTTTAGGCAAGGTACTTACGCCTTCATAGTCGGGTGGGTTTCGGCTGAAAACTATTATTAAATCAGGGTGCGCTTTGATTATTTCACCGTTAAGATCCTGCATGTTAAGTTGTCTTTTTGCATCCATTCCCTCGTTTAGCCTCATCATTACTGGCGCAGGAAAAACGTTCACTTCATCAAAATGCAGAATGCCGCCTGTTCTGAAAGCGTGTGTGACGATGCCGTCTTCCCAAACATCTTTACCGTTTCGAAGGTGTGATCTTCCTAAGAGGTCTTCAGAGGTTAAACCATCCTGACCAATAACTTGATAATAGGGCAGTCCAGTTTCAGCTGCGAATGCTCGTATAAGAGTTGATTTGCCCGTTCCTGGCGGACCCACAATATCCGGATTTGTCGGCTTCTTATGAGCATAAAGCCTGTTGGCTCTAAAACAATCTCTTAAAAGCGGAAGTACACCTTTAGGCGCTGAAGCTGTCGGGTAATCTGTGTAGTTAACTTCATTAGGCCCTATCTTGCAGTTTTCAGGCACGGCATCCCAATCAATATACGGAGTATCAATGATACCAGTTGTTGCTACAGGAACATTTCGAGCTGCCTTACGATCTGCATCTGACAACGTCCACGGTTGAACAAGCTCTTTTTTAGCGTCCTCTTGAGTAACCGGAACAGGCGTAGCGGCAGGAGCCGCAGCGCTTGGAGCTGGCTGTGTTTGTTGTTGAGGTACGGCTGCAGTAGTCATGTTAGTGGCTGAAGTGGAAGTTGCTGTAGGTTTCTTTATCGGGCGCTTTGGCGTTGGTGGCTGTTTGGGTTTGGATATGCGCAGGTTTTTACCATCTGGAACCAGTTTTTCGCCTGGCGCCAGATTCTTCAGGTCCTTAATTACGGTTGGCGGCGCCTTTACTATTTGAAGGGTACGACCATCTGAGCTGACTAAGCCCTTTACGTTTTTTCCATTATACTTGAAGTTGTGCGGACCGGGCTTTGCTGATTTAAGCCGTTTGGCGTAGTTGAAGCTGGCTATTGCAGTCTTTTTGTAGCTCATGCAAAAGCCTCTGGAAACTTCTTTTGAATAAACTGCCTTTTAGAAGATTGATGACCCCTTGAACATTGGTAGTAAACTAATCGAACTAAGCCTTTCCCGTCTTCTACCCCGTTTGTTCTCGTAGGCGTAGTTTGGTCACTTATTACCTCGGCAGGTCCGATAGGCAAACCGCAGCCTTCTTTCGGGCACTTCTCAAGGTGCTTGAAAGGAAGAATTATGGTTGAGACCTGCTGGCTCCTAATGTTAACACCGATTAAATGAGAATTGATGCAGCGATAACGTTCAACCGCTCCGGGGATATCTTGCTTAGGATAACGTTCAAGGGAACCGTGACATTCTGGGCACTCTTTTACCGACAAGTCTATCACTCACTAAAAGAAAAAAGAAAGTTAGAGTCTATGTTTCTTGATGAACCTTCAGCATGCCTATCTCGGCTCATGGCGAGTTTGACAAGGCGATTATGTTCATGGCAAGACATTGTTTTAATTTTGAAAATGGAGATATTTTAACAACAATGGGAGCCACTTGGTTTGTTTCATACGCATAGTACTTTTATGTCAACAGCGAACATACAAATTGGAGAAAAGGTATCTAGATTAGAAGCGATGTGCTTCCTGCTTCACCTATAGTTTATCCTTAAGACTGGGCTGTATTTTCACACGCGAGGTTCGCTTGCCACAGCATGTCCATCTGAATGTTTGCCGATGGCAACTTGAGCAGAATCGCAAGTGGTCTGCGAGCTCTGGATTCTCCAAATCTTTCTTGAAACACGCCGCTCTAGCTCACTCATATCGCATTGCCTCTGCGGATCGTGTTCTGGCTGCTCTCCATGCGGGGTACAAGCTGCCAACTGCGCCTAATAGTACAGCAACCCCTAATCCGAGCAGCACGAGTTCAGGAGTTATGGTTACGGAGATAGAAGCTGACGAAGCCGAGCCTAGAGATATGCCTGTTGAGGAAACAGTGCTATTTCCAGCTTGAGTTGGACGCGGAAGCAGCAGATTAGCAAGCGATGTCGCGCCGACAGTGCCAATTACTATACCCACTACGCCAGCGATTAAGCTCAACAGTATACCTTCAAGCATAAACTGCCCCAAAACCGCCATGCTACTGGCACCCAAAGCTTTCAAAGTCCCAATCTCACGAGTCCTCTCACGCACCGTATACAACATAATAAACAAAATAATCGCAGCATCAATTGCGAGGACAATAGCCAATTCCGTTTGGCCACTACTCTCAATCGCAGACATAGTTGACTGAGCTATCTGCAATTGTGCAGCTGTTTGAGTCTGCATCTGAATAATTGAATAAACAAGAGAAGAAGAAATCGAAACTGACAAAGTAGGATACATTAAACTAATTTTGCTAGCCAACGATTCAACATTATAAACGCTGTCAGCAAACACCATTAAATCAGTGACGTCACCAATGTTGTTAGTTATCAATTGAGCATC
>PLSP01000153.1:0-5297 GCA_003165195.1 Candidatus Bathyarchaeota archaeon
TAGTTGATTCGCTGAAGCTCTAAAGATGATCTGATGAAAACCGTAACTGAGCTAGGCAACGTCGATGCTAAACTTGTGACGATTTCTTTAACAGGCGACGGCAGGAGAGAACAATTATTGCTAAAGGCGTTTGCTGAACGTTACAATGGCAAAGAATTTGTGCTACAACTGCCAACAACTATTGCGCCGCTTGGGCATGGTAATAAGTTAACAGGTCGCTTTGTGGGTTTTTCAGTTCTGCAAACAATCAAGACATACGTAAGTACATACAAGTTTACCCGATATCTCTTTCTAATAGACAGAGAACATTTAAATGATAACGATTTAATTTCAGAAATAAAAAATAACTTAACAGGCTTCAATCAGATTAATATTACCGCACTTGCGGCTCAAGCGTTTCTAATAAGTTGCAACTTAGGTTCGCATGACCTAATAATCCATGTAATTGTGTGTGGAGAAAAAAAATGTATTGAAGAAAACATTGCTAAACTTATTCTTCTCGAATTCGGGACTCATGTTGAGCCAATAAAACCTGATATCGAACGAGCTCTAAATCAACACGATTCAAACCTTTACATATTAATAAAAAATGCAAAATCAAATAATCTTGATCAAGCTTTTACTGATCTAACCGCTGCGTTTAGCAATATAGAAAGTATTTTACATCTCAGGAAGAGCCGAAAGTAAAGTAATACTGAAAGCTTGATTATGACCTATTAGTAAATAGCTTCAGCTAAACCAATAAATTAAATAATTAAAAGTAGAAGAAAGAAACTTGTTTGGTAAAAGGTCTTATCTGTTCAAGTTAGTGATCTTTCGTTTCCTAAGTTTGACTGCAACAAAGAGCGTAGAGAGAAACAACGGCAAAATTAATAATGCTGGAAGCTCTGGAATGGTTGGAGCATTTGGGTTAGGAAGTGCTTGTGGGTTAGATGCAGCCAAAAAAGGAACATAGTTTACAGTTCCTAAGTTGGAATTATTTTTATTGTCATAAATTGAATTGCTGATAGCTGTTTGATTAGTTGTTCCCCAGTAGTTGTATGTTGCATTCACGTTCCCTGAGACCGATTGATATAGGTAAAAATTGTAAGAGTTATTTTGGATATTATTATAAGCGATACTTGACAGAAAATTACTGACTTGTTGAATTCCGATATAGTTGTTTTCTATTGTGTTATTTGTTACTGTATTTTGCCCTTCAATGTCTATGCCATCATGGTTGTTTGTAATTAGATTATTTTCGATTACGCCAATGCCTTCTGCTGCAATGCCTGAATTACCACAATTAGAGATAGTATTGCCAGAGATGATAATATTATTCGTAAACGCTGTCAAAAAGCTGATTCCTATTCCATTGATGCTGTCGCCCGTAATTACATTATTTGAAATCACTGCTGTTCCTTGTGTATTGCTGCTATCTTCTATGTTGCCACCGATAACGTCAGTCTGTACCAGAACTGAACCGCTAATGTGGTTGTTTAAAACTGTAGAAGGTCCAGTTAGGTCTATTTCGCCCGCAACAATGTTATTCGAAATTAATGCTGTTCCGTTAGAAGTGATGTAGCCGTTGATTGTATCATTATTTATTTTTGGTGAACTTTCAAGAGCCATTGTAGTTGCGTTGATGATTGCATTTTCGATTATGCTTCCAGACCCACTCTGAACATTATATCCAACGCTAAGTTCTGTGAAGTTGATTCCATAGGTGAAAGGGTAGGGGTTGGGTGCAGGTGGCGGCATAGATGGACCCGTACCGCTAGCGCCGTTTATTTGTATCTTGTTAGTGTTTGTGCCTTTAGCAACAAATGCACCATTAACGGTTATGTGGTAGCTGTTCAGATTAACTGTTACCCCTGCTTCCACCGTTAAAGTGGCACCAGTATTTATGGAAATGTTTCCAGTAAGGTTGTAGGGACTGCCTGTTTGCTTCCACGTCGCATCTGAGCCTATCAAACCGCTTTCGTTTGTTCCGCTATTTTGGGCTAAGCTACACTGCAGTGTACCAATTAAAAACAAGCTAATAATCGTAATTGATAACAATAACGTAAGAGCAATCATTAAGGTTAAATGCTTGTTCATGCCAGCCATCTCTCCAATAAGCTGTTGGGTATGAGAAAGATAAAAGAGTATTCGTCAACATTTCTTGACTAAGTGATTTTTACTATTAGTCAAACTTTCTTGACTAAGGAATTTCTTTGTTATGTCAAAGTTTCTAAACTAAGGATCAATGAAACGAATTTAGGCTGGCGGTGTACCGAAGACATCAAGGTTGATTGTGTAATTGTCGATGTTCCTGTTTGCCGTCGACATCCAAACTTCAACGGACCCTGTTTCCCCGCTGGTTAAACCAAGGTTAGCAGCGAGACCCCCAATGTGAGGGTTTGTTGGACTCACATCATTCGCATTTATTGTGCGATTTTGGGAATAGAGGGTTGCCTTCAAGAAAATATACGCGTAATTATTATCGTTGGATAGGGGCAGTGGGTTTTGAGGGTTGTAATCGTTTCTCAATGTGGCATTTATTATGAAAATTGGGTCGCCTTTGTTGATTATGTTGCCTTCAGTAGGGTTAGGCGATTTGACCGTTTCGTTAGCGTATCCGTAATATGTTGTGGTGGATACCAAAAAGATTCTTGTGACTGATTCAAAAACCGATCCTGAACTTGTGTTCGAAATGGGTTGCGAAACATATCCCGGGAGATATTGTGGAGTTACCTGCTCTACTTTGGTTGCTGGCGTGGTTGACCCGCCGTGCGATGGTTCCAACGTACGGGATAATGCAGGAAACCAGAATATTCCACTTACTGCAATCACCACAATTAAGACAGTCGCTAAAACTATTTTCACATTTTTATCCATGCCATCACTGCCGCAACCAGTAATATTCGTTAGGCTCTTCTAATATTTAATTCTAAGTTTTAGAACATCAGTTGTTACCATGTGCAGAACGCCCTAACGCCAAAATTACCAAATAATTAAGGAATCCGAAAACCATGACGAATATGACATTAAGTTATGATGTTGATGTTAAGGCTAGTCTTGATGACCTAGGGAAAACAGGCATCATCTCTTACCCTCAATGTTGTTCGGTTTTGTTTCTGCTTTTGTCTTTCTCCTTCTTGAAACAGCCAGCACTGTAACCAATGCTGTTATCGCAATTATAACTGTTAGAAGTACGTTGTACACTTGCTTGGGAAAAGGTCTTATGTGTTTATTCATCTAATTAGTTGCTTATCAATTTTGTTTTTATTTGTTTGAATATGATTTAATGTAAATGCGACTACAACTAATAGAAACCCAACAATAAACAAGAAAAATTTGCTAATGATGTCGAAGGGTGGAAGAGGAATAATCCAACTCCAAACTGATAAAATAAGACCAATAATACCTATAACCCAATACCACTTCTTCTGTTTCATTTCAAATCACTTCAACGCTTTGTATTTGTTTGATTTTGCTTAAAAAATTTAGCGGTCATACTGTGGAACACCTACCCGTGGGAAAAGGTCATTGCTTACTTAAACCTGTTTTTTGGCTCTATGATGATTAATAATATAATATAGATTAACCGCTAACGTAATAAGGAATATTATGAACGGGAAGTTCCAGATCGGGTCAATAGCCATTGCCACTTGCGGAGTATTAGGGATTCGATAAGGAAAAATAAGGAAGGGTGTCCAATTGCTTCCAACATTCCAACTGCTCCACTTGCTTAATTCTGAACCAATCCAATAATTTGAAAGAACATAAAGCAATCCCAAAATAGAGTTAGTGAATAATATAATCATATATTTTGACGTCAAGCTTGATGCCCATAACTCTATTCTATGGTATCGGTATAAATGCTTTTGAGTGTTGGAATAGAGGGTAGGTACACCTTGTCGTGGGAAAAGGTCATTGCGTCAAGTTAGCGTTTTTTTGATGCAAGTTCTTTCAACCTTTTTTTTTACCAATATAAGCGGCTATACTACCTATTACAAAAAAGGCTAATGACAGCCCTACAAAAGGAATAACAAAGTAAAGAAAATTAGCTTCCGTAAGCACTGGCAGGTAACTATTAGGCGAATTTTTATTCAAAAACAAATTTCCAGCTATGATAATTCCCAATACCAGCATAATAATCCCTAAAATAATAAAACCGTAACTGGTGAATCGCAAATGTCTGCCGCTCATCATTTTAATTCCTAATTATAAATTAATGCCTGACCATTTAGATTTAAATTTTGTTATAATTACTCTATCTAATTTTTTGCCCTTACTTTTTGCTGATTCAAGTTAGCGGTTTTTTGATGCCTTATGTAAAGCAGTATACAAACGCTGACTATAGCGAATATCGCTATTAAGAAAACGGTTGCAACCTCAACAAACGGATACTTGATAACTATGTTTAAGCGTTGGGTTGCAAGATATGGAAGAGAAGTGTTGTCATTAGTATTGCCTATAATATAGTATGTTCCTGTTGGTTCTTGGGATGGGTGAACATAGGGTATACCGCCTTGTCCCCATGTAAATGTTTCATTGTAGTTTGCGTAAGGAGGAATATTTATTGTCTGGTTAATTATTGGATATGCTCCAATCTCATAGCTGTAAATCCAGTTATTATTGCGGTCATAAACTCCAAAGTTGAAAATTGAAACTCCATTTACATCGGTTATAATTTTGGTTTGGTTGCTGAGATTGGTTAATGCTAACGTTAACTTGATTTGTTCACCTTCTTGAAAACTGGTTTTGTTTGCATCAAGCGTCATGAATAGTTGTAACCCATTCTCGACACTGCTCGAAGCCACTCTGATATTGGAATTTGCGGAAAAATATCCCTGAACAAAGAAGAATGCGAAAAGGATTAAAAAAATAAGGATTGAAGTTAATACAATGCCCACTATAGTCTTATTCAAGGCGTTTCCTTCTCTTGACTTGCTTTAGATGTCTTCGATAAAATAACAAAGAGAGTACTACAGCCAAGATTATAACGACTACAAAGATAAACTCATTGAAAATGGTAGAAATCGGAATAGCGTCTGTATCAGGTACCGTGTTAGTTGGAAACTCTGGAACGGTAGAAGTTATACATGGCAATTGAGAAAAAATGGATGATAAAAGTGAAGACCAAGGATAAGGCAAAGATGGCACTGCATAAGACACATTAGGCATAGTGATTAAGGGATAATTATCAGTGATGCTACCGTAAACTAAGTATGGTATATTTCCAACTCCAGAAGCATCCACTTCAGTAGCTGTAGGGTACTTAACGGAGTAATCATCCCAATAATTTCCTTCTTTTCCATTGTCAAAAGAAT
>PLSP01000153.1:5312-19726 GCA_003165195.1 Candidatus Bathyarchaeota archaeon
TTCCATAAAACACGTTGTAAGAACCACTTCCCATCAGGATTCCCCACAGACCTGATTCTTCGATTTTGTTTCCAGCAAAAATATTGTATGAAGCAACTGCATTAACTGCATCGCCTACGCCCATTCCTTCAGCATTGCCAATTTCAGTGTTATTAACGATGATATTATAATTACCATTTAGTTCGATGCCTGTGTTTCCGTTGTTTCCGTTGAACATGTTAACATTCACGGAATTTCCAGCAACGGTGTTTTCGGAACCAGACAACGTTATGCTTCCAGCATTGTTACGTGTAATCGAGCTGAAAGACCCTGTAATTGATAGACCGCTCAAGTAATTGTCTGCCACAGTTTCGTTGGAACCAGCAAGACTCAATTGACTATATTTTGTCATTGTATTGCCTATTATTTGAGTTCCAGTTCCATTTACTTGTATTTGTTCGGTTCCTATTGAGTTGTTTATTATTTGAATTTGGTTTCCGTTTGCTGAGATATGTCCGCCATCGCTGGTGATGTTGAATCCTGACAATTTAACATCGTTAGCTTCAATTGAGATTGGGTCAACGTAAACCATCATGATTGTTCCAAAGATGTTTTCGGGAATTTGTGGTGGGTGAAAGTTAATTGTAACTCCATTGTGCTCTGGCATAATTGTAAGTGATTTGTTTATTTCTATAGTCTGTTCAGTGTAATTTCCGCTTTTAACAAGTATAATGTCCCCTGAAGTTGCGTTCCCTATGGCATCGGAAATTGTTTGATAATCAGTTGGAACTGTTATCGTTTTAGAAGCCGCTTTTACAGTGGCAGGTGGTAAGGTAACTAAGCACAAAAGGAAAAAAAGAACAAGAGCTAAAATGAAACGCTTATCCATACTGCCCATGCCTAGTCTTAGGAAACAATAGGCGATAAAAGGATTGCCGTAAAGATTCCTTGACTAAAGTTGTAACGATTTCTTGACTATTGCTGTCCAGAAAACTGGACTAAGCGTTCTAATAGTTATTTTTAGGTCTACAAAAGAGGGATTAAATAGGCTGTGGATATGACATGAAATGATAGCATTGGAGGAGAGAAAGTGGAAGACGAAAAGCAGGTACAGGATAGACAAAGAGCAGAAGTGTTTGATGCGTTGGGACATCCTACACGTATACTTATTCTCAAGGTTCTAAGTGAAGGTGCTATCGGTTTTGCTGATTTAAAGAAAAAGACAGCCATCGAAAGCAGTGGACACCTGCAACACCACTTGACCAAACTCAACGGCTTAATAAAAACCGATGATTATGGAAAATACTGCCTATCTGACCAAGGAAAAGATGCCCTGCTAACAGTTCAAACGGTAGAGAATTCTTCATCAAAGAATGCGGTAAGAGAAATATCGCATAGCCGATTCTTTGGCAGTAAGTTAGGGTTGAAGCCAGTTGCCTTTCTACTTGTGGCTCTCCTGATTGCAAGTTCAGCAAGCGCATTGTTTGAGTATAATCAAGTCGCTGGTCTTAGGGAAGAAAATTCCTTCTTAAATGAGGGATATTTTGCGGGAACCGCATACTATAATGAATTTGGAGCAGTAGTTCCCATTACAAACGTTAATTCTTCGTTTGCACCGCCCATTTCAATGTACCGAGCACTTCTAATAGGCTTAAACGCTTACGGCTGGAACAAAACATCACTTCAAGGCATGACAATACACGCCAGTCTTATGCCTTGGCAAACTGTTACCAACTACACCTCTTATGAAAAAGACCTGAAACTGCCAATGAACTTAAACATACCAACCATGACCAACCCACCAGCAAGCTATTCAGACACTTACGGCAATGGTGTAACTAACGAATATGTCTGGCAAATAGACATTGGCGTAACGGGTGTACTTCAAATGCCGCCGCCAGGTTTCATTCTGGTTGATGCTTCAACAGGGCAGGTATTACCCAATCCAATTCTAGGTTAGTTGTAGAGTGCCAAATCAACATTTTTTGTAAACTGGGGACATAGCCGTTTCTTTCTTAAATGTACTTCTATAAGGCTCAATGTAAAAAATCATCCTAATCAGAATTCTAACAGCTTTATATGATGGATAGCTTCCGCTAAAACAATATTTTAGATGCCGAAAAATAGAAAGAAAAGAAAGGGGAAACTTTAATTTTAAGACGCTGGGGCTGCTGCAGGAATTGGAGCTGTCGGGGTTTGGGATGCCGTCAGGGTCGTTCGATCCGAAGCTGGTAATTGTTTTGCTGCTTCTGTAACGATACCTTCTATTTGTGATAGTAGTTGGGTTGGAACTTCTTTGATGTAGTTGAGTCCTTTGCTGAAGAGTAGTCCTGCTAGTGCTGATGCGAATGGGTTGACTGCAACGTTTGCTAGTGGTGTGCCTGAGATGTTGAATCCTAAGGCTAAAGCAAAAGATGCCAGGACTAATCGTAGGAATTTTGTTTCGCTAAACACTTCTCCGCTTAGTTTCCATGAGAGTAGCGCTGTAAAAATAGCCGCGGCTAGGGCAAAGAGTATTCCGTAATATGGCGAGATATCCATTTTTTACATTCACCCCCAAAAAGATTAACGATATTTTGTAAGATTGGAACTGAGAATGAGCTAGTTTAGCAAGTGAGCTGAGAATAATCTCGTTGAGAAATAAGGACCAAAAAACAAAATTTAAGACAAAAAAGCACTCAAGCTCTGAATTAAATTTAGCCATTTGTTTTTGGTTCGAGATGGCTGTGAACTTTAGCCACTTCAAGGTAGACTATCATATTTAACGCCTCAGCTCTCGAAACCTTATACTTCTTGGCAATCTTGGCAGCTTCAATGATTAGAGCGGCAAATATTGAATCTGTTTGTTCCTCGATAGTACCAGCTTTTCTTTCCATATCGTGTAGCCTCCTATGCACGAATATGATGCTAATTATTTTGCGATTACCCAGATTTCATCAATATACACATTGTTATTGCCGCTTAGGTTATGAACGTAAACCATGAAAGTGCTATTTACTGGGCTATTGAATGCTGCTCGGAGCCATTGGTCGGCAGGAAGCCATAACAAACCTTGAGGTTTTTTGGCTACGCCGTTCACTAAGATTTCAAAGTTTTGTTGACCGTAAGCGTTATCAGCGTATACATGGAAAACGATACGCGCTTTTGTAAAGGATCCAACAGTGAAACTTTTTCCCGCTGACCATCCTAATCCTGAGTTTTGATCGTAAGGGCATATTAAGCTATTAGGCGAAGTGAGGAACTGAACATTTGTTCTATTTACGTTAAATCCTACCCAACCGTCATTTCCAGCGCCATCAAAGGTATCATGGCTAACTATAGTCCAAGAAGCATCAGAGTGATCGAATTGATGTACTGTCACGGCAAGGCTTTGGTTTGCGTAGGCAACGGAATAACCCGAGTCGGTATACGCGTCTACTCTAAAAGTGAGTAATTCATCAAGCTCTCCAGCAGTTAAAGTCGGAGATGCTCGCTGAAAAGAGAAAGTGAAAATCGCTGACGCGTCATGCGCTACGGATCCGAGGTTTTGAACATAATTCGAATATCCTGAAGGCGGAGAAACAAGCGACGCCTTATAGTAGAGTGTTTGCGTATGGTTTGTATTTGCTATTCCAACTAATACGTTCATGGTAAAGGGGTTTGGAAGCCCGTTTACATCGTTGTAGAGATCCGGCTCGTTTGGATCTGAAATAAAAGTTATTATGGGTGTTGTAACCATTCAGGATCGCCTCAAGTTTTTATGATAAACGCCATTGTGAGGTAGGGCGGCAAAACTGGATTGTGGTCGCTGGCTTGAGTTAATGTGTGACTCAAAGAAGGTGTTGTATGTTGGTGTCCTTGTCCGGAGTTTGGCTCTGTTACTGAATGCGTGGCGGTCGTAACAACTGTTCCTGTGCTTGATCCTTGCTTATTTGAGGCTGTGGAGTGAGCACCGATGCTGATTCCAGTTGGAGCGTATCCAGTATTTCCAGCCGAATGTGGGGCAACAGAGCATCCAGAGTGAGCGTAGTCAATTGCTCCACCGTTAGTAGTTAGCGCACCTGTGACGTTTGTACTTGGGATCCCGGAGTTATCTTGTCTTGCTCCAACAACGAATTTATCGCGCAAGTCAGGAAGGTTGAAATGAGAGCCATCAGCCGAACCGTAAATTGTCCCTATAGCAGTAAATAATCCTGGATATGATGCGCGCAGCAGGCTTGAGCCGTCACAGAGCAAATATCCAGACGGTATGTTAGCGATTGCTCCTGCCCATTGATAAACTATCCCTGTTGGCGTTTCATCAACCTCTTTAATTGCAGTATAATTTAATGCTCTTTTCGCGGTTATTGCCACATCACTTAAACGTGTAGAGTGGCGTTTTGCCGTAATTGCAATGTCAACGGACTTTGTAAAGTGCCTCTTTAGCGTTATTGGTACATCGCTATTGAAGTCAAAGTATCGAGTAACATTAGAAATATTAGTTGGGATTCCACTGGCACGGCGTTTATACAATTTCAGTAAGGGGAAAAAAGTAGAGTATCTGAGCCTCCTGGCTTGAGAGGCTACGAGTCCACAGCATTTGCTCAGAAATTACGCCATTCATGTATCCGCTGAAGGATCCGCCTGAATGAACAGCGCCTAAGTAGACATCGTCTGTTCCAGCGTCAATGTTTCCTGTTTGAGCCTTAGTATAAGTTAACAATCCACCTGACTGATTCTGCGGGGCCACAAACAAAGTCATGTTAGTTCCATCGTAGACGCCAAGAGCGAAGCAACGACCGTAAGCTGAAGCAACATTATTATCGCTGATCAGATCTATCCAGGCACCGCCAATATGAACGCTAAACCTAACTGCTCCGTTAGATCCATACTGGCTAAGCCGAACTTGGCCATCCTTGTAAGCTATGTAATTTTGATCTGAGCCCTCACTTATTGGGCTAAACCATCCGCCAACTGCGAGCGCTGCGATTCCGCCTATAGGAAATACTGCTGCCGGAATATCAACATAGCCAGCTCCATTAAACGACAGAACCTTAACGCCCGTTGGTCCAGGCGTCCAATAATACGTGCCGCCTATGCTTCCGTTATTTCCGTTTGGGCTACTATCAGTCGCTATGGCGCCACTGCCTTCAGTGAGATGCCCCAGAAAAGCTAATCCCTGAAGAACAATTGTTGTGGGAGCAATCGAGCTTGGCTGAGGAAGATAAGCTGGCTGATCGTTGAGCTGATCTGTTTCAACCAAGTTAACATCATCTTGGTTTACCGCTATATCGACTTCAACAGTGGTTAAGTCGAGGCGTTTGGTGATTCGCTGAATAATGAAGGATCCATTAAGATTCAGGTCGTCGCGGGCCACTGTTACGTATTGCCCTGGATGCCACAAACACGCAGTATCAGTTAGAACTACCAGAGGATTCCCAGTAGATGGATTATTCAATATTAATAGTTTGAATGCTGCAAGAGTGTTAAGTGAGGACACGTCAGCGACTTTTTGATCTGTAAAATATTTTATGGATCCGCCGTCGCTTCCTGCAGACCCTTGAATTTGAACCCCGTTTACGTCTGTTCCCAAGATAACGACTTTCTGAATTTGTTTGCTTCTGTCAATTCCGCGCTTAGTTCCTATCTCAAAGAGCGTTGGCTCATAGTTTGAAGCATCTCGAGTTCCGATGCTAATTTGGCAGTTTCCAATCCCCCACATATCACCCCAATAGTAGAGTCCCAGAGCTTTTGTGAGGGCTACCATAGCGTCGAACGGATTAGCATTAGAAAACTTTATGCTGACTTGAGTAGTTGGGCATGCGCCTATGTTGACGCCCCAACATAAAGCGACTATATCAGCAAGTATCAGATTAGCTGCTGCAGAGTTGTAGTTTTTATTTAGAACGCCGGTAGCTTGTTTCATCGCTACGTAGCAGCCGTTGTAAATTTTGCATTGTAAATTGGCTGCTGTATAGTCGGCTCCGGTGAGTAATCCAACTCCGCTATCGGTAAACATCCAGTAACCATTGTATTGAATTGCGAAGCCAACATTATTTGCGATTAAAGCTCTATTAGGCGCTGTGTTTGGAATGTTAACAATGGCTTCTTCGGTACCGTTTAACTCTTCCAAAATATGATCTAAGGATGCTCCAACTACTGGAACCCATTGATCGCCGTTATTGGCAAAAAATTGCCATGTAGGATAAATCAGATAGGCGCACCTCCTCCTGAGCTTTGGAGCACCACTACGGCTTGACCTTGCAGGAACGTAAGCGTGTAGGTGTAACGAACTTCAGCGCCTTCAGCTTCTCGCTTAAAATCAGGTTCCTTCAAAATCCACCCTGATCCGGCAAACTGAGAGTCTGGATCTATAATTGATACCGCTTGCATAGCCATAAATCGCAAAGGCGCCAGGTAATTCGCTTCTAAATCAGCATTAGTTTGTCCATGAACCCAAATACTTCCTTCAAGCCGTAAAGTACGTTCAGCCAAAGATACTCCGATTAGAACTGGAGCCTGCCCAGCAACCTTAACTACGGTTATGTCAGCTGGATTCTGGTCATTATACACTTTAGGCGCTGAAGGCAAAGTTACGGCTGACAAAGATCCAATAATTGCCCATCCAGATATAGAGCTATAACTCACAGGCGTATATGTTGCGTAAATAGCCATCAGCAAGGGGTCTTGCCAGTGATGAGTAACTGAACCCGATAAGAACGGATTTGGAAAAGCAGGATAATCCGTTGAGTCAGCGCCCACGATCATATTTTGCAGGGTTATTACGTCAAAAGTAAGCATGAAGTCAGAGGCGGAATAGATCCCAAGCCAATAATAAGTATATGGCTGAAGTGTACAGCTAACTGGAAAATCATTCCAAGCTGGAGTATCCGTTATCCCTGATACTTCGGAACTTGTAGCTAACAAAGCTCCTGGAGAACCTAAAACATCAGCGTAGATTGCGGCTTTGGCGGCTATAGGGTTTGTTCCGCCTGTTTTCGCATATACATACGCCGTTATTTTAGTAAGGGTTCCAGCGTCTCCAGGGCTCAGAAATCTACATATAACAATTCCAGGAGCGCTAAAATCTCCAACATCGTCACTTATTGCTCCGATTGTTGTATATCCGAATGTAGCCATTTANNAGGTTGAGCCATGCCATTATTGACTGCAGTTGTTACGGCATTAATGATATCTGTGAAACTTGCGTTGCCGCTGAGTTGACCTATAGAGATCTGAGGGCTTGTTGTCATTTGAATTGTGATCGTTTGATTAGAATCTCCACTGTTAACTGTGCTGTTACTGGTTGTTTGACCAATTGCGCTGCCTCCCGAAATGTCGTCTAGGACATCGCCAACATTCTCATCTAACGGGATTACGGCTTCAGGACCATCCTCGCCAACCATCGCAACAGTCGGCTCAGTAACAACCCCACCGGTGGCAAGCCCAAGCATTTTTCCAACACTGCCTAGACCGCCACTAATAGATTTTCCAACACTGCCTAAACCGTTGCCAATCGTGCCCAGAATGTCGCCAATTGGCTTTAAAACTTCATTGTAAACCTTCTCCAAAGCATCAAAGACAGGCTTTATCAAAGTATTATAAGCCCAGCTGAGCCCATTAGAAAAAGCGTTCCACTCGGCTAACAAGACGTCGCCAACAAAAGTAGCAAGGGGCTTTAGAACATCATTCCAAAGCCAATTTAATCCGTCATAAACGGCGCTGACAGCATCTTTGAGTATGTTCCAAGTGGCGATCCAGCTTTGCAGATACATGTTAAAAACTGAACCTAAGAATTTGCCCAGCGGATCGAGCACGTTATTCCAAAGCCACAAAAGCCCCTGGTAAACAGCATTAACTGCAGCTGATAACGCGCCTCCAAGAACGCTGGCAACTGCATTTACTGCATCGCGGAATGGCCCACAGTGTTCATAGGCTTCATAGAGTCCTATTGCGAGGGCTGCAATTCCTGCAATCACTAGAACAATTGGGTTAGCTGAGAGAAAATCCATGGCGACGCTTAAGCCGTTAGTTGCAGCAGCAGCGGCTTCTTGAATAGCTGTCCAAGAAGCTGTAATGGTGCTTAGGCTGCCGATAATACCGATAACGCTGGGAATAACTGTTAGTGCACTCAGCATCATAGTGTTGTTGACGTTGCGCTGGGCTTCATCAGCTTTTTCATGAGCGACAGATAAGGCATCTTGGGCAGCTTTGAGTTTGTTTGCTGCATCTGTTGCTTCCTGGCTGTTAGGACCGTACTTGGCGACGGCTTCATTATATTTTTCTTGAGCTGCTTGAACTGCGTTAGTGTCTTTCTCTAAGGTTACGTGTGCCCTGTCAAGTGAAACCTCAGCGTTCTCAATTTGATTATAACTCATAATTAGGTTGGCGCCGGATAATGCCAAAGTGTTCATCGTCATTGCAGTAGTTTTGAATGAAGTTGATGCTTCCTCGTGGGACTCTGCAACGCTGCTCATGGATTGTGAGGTTGTTGTTTCAAGTTCCTCTGTCTGCGTCTGCACTTCTTGAAGGCTGCCGTCGATTTGTTCGCTGGCATCTGCTATAACACCGCTTGCCTCATCGTTTGCAGTAAGCAAAATATTGATTTCTTCAGTCATGTCGTTTTTTCTCGCTTAATTATTCCAGCCCACTCTAACCAACTGATCAAAAAAGAAATCTGGGAATCAGTTAAGTCACATAGCGAAGCAAAGTTGAATTGTGGGAATTCATGCAAAATTATGCCGATGTTTTGAGCCTTAACGTTGGCTGCTATGTCTGCTTTGGTAAAAAACCCCGAACTTCCTTACCTATCAGGAAAGACATTCGGGCAACTTTTTCAAAACCCCAAGCTTCAACTTCTTCAATTGTCAGCTCTGGATAAGCCTTTTTCAGCATCAAGAAAACCATGTTTGTTGTTCGGTCTTCCATATCCGTAATAGATTTGATGCCCTTGTTTTCTTTGTAAGTTAAAGAGCCGTACCTGATAACGCCGAATTTCTCATCATAAATCTCTTTGATTGCGTTAGAATCAGCCAGAGTTTTTATCGGGTCAAAGTTGCCAATTGCTATAGCTGCCTGCTTGCGCTTTTCTTCGAGCTCCTGAGCCTGCTTAACTAAGTCATTTTCATTCAAAGAATTTCACCGATTTACCAGGTCCCGTGGTTTGGTTTTGCAATTACTTCAAGTGATATTTTCAGGGCAGTTATGTTTTCATGTTTGACAACGGTTTCAACGTCTGTTACTATTGTGCTGTAGGTGTCTTTGGGGTTGCCGCCGCTTGAGCCAAGAGGACCGCAAATGACTGTTATGGGAGCATTATTTTCAAACATGTTTACGTAGGTGTTGTCAACGTAGAGGGCATCAATTGATATTGTTGCTTTTTTGTTTCCGCTAAAACCTAGTGCTGGCCAGTCTCCGCCACCGTTTGGATTAAGACAGTATTCAGTCACTGCTTTGCCTGTTTCTTTAATGTTGTAGCCTTGTGCATACGCAACTGTTGCGCCGTTGACTTGAACAATTGCTATTCTGCCTAATTGTGGTGTACTCATTTTTTTTCCTCCAATAATTTTTGTTCTCAGGAATCTATCTTACCCAAAGCAGCCAGATCCACGTGGCCTCCTGGTCTAGATAGAATGTGCAGATAATACGCCAAAACATCCGGCGCCAACTGTTCTTTTACTTCCAAAACTGACTGATAACTCAAGCAAGAAGGGCTAACATACCACTGTGCTTGACACCAATACTTAATTTCTGCAGGAGTGAGCGTCTTTAACCATTTGTCATATTCTTCTTTCGCAAGAATAATCAGAAGGCCAATCCATTCGCGATAGTAACGGTCATCGTCACCGATCGCCGTTAGCAGTTTCTGGGAAACTCTAAGCATCCTTAGAAAGTTGCTGTCGCCCTCAAATTTGCCAACTTCCTTAAAGACGCCCTGGGCAACCTCGAGGCGATAGGCTTGATACATTCGCTTATACATGGAATCCAAAATCTTTGTTTGCGGAAAAGTTGGTTCGCGTTCAGGCAAGAACCGATCCAGCAGCCGTACCGGGACATTGAGCAAAGTTTTCATTAATTTTAAGCGAAGATCTAGATGCAAACACTGTAGCCCCGGATTATTTGGAAGCTCTGTTTATGAAAGTGACCAACAACCAAAGTGCGTAGATAACGCCGATCCCGACTAAGACGCACTCAGAATATCTTATCCAAGCAGAGTTTTCATATAATCGGAAATCTCGGTGTAATCCGGCGATTGTATAGAATATCCAGCACATTACAAAAGAGCCGCCAAGCAAAGAGGAAATTCCAGCGATATGAAAAACATAACTAAGGTGCTTTTTTACTCGGGTAACTCGATCCAAGCTCTTGTTGCCAAAATAATAAAGAACCCAACCCATAAGAAAAATGGCTGCGAGAACTGGGCTAAGAAGTATTTTGATTATTCGTTTTTTGAATGTTCTTTTCTTGTTCGTTTTTATAGCCCCGCATAATTTATCCAAACTTGATGGAAAATCTCTAAAGCTTGTTCTCTTGTGTCCTGGGCAGCTAATTGTAGGTAAGGATTTGGCTGCGTTCCCGGATGATTCACAACTGCAGCAAACACCATGCCTCCAAGTTGCCCTCCTGGAAAAGGTAATACTTTGGCGTTGCGTGGCCTAATTTGATGAGGTCTAGTGCCAAGAGAAACAAATTTTGCGTAAGATGCTGTGGGAGTAACTTGAGCAGTGTTCCCATCTACCTTTTTGGTAAGACTCATCGCTAAGAAGCCGCTGCGCCATGGTGCACGCTTATACGCATTATCTAAGCAGGCATCAGCAAGGTTCTCCACAAATTCTGGAACAATTTCTTTGGGCATACTTTGCGCAAGATTCGCTAAAATAAGATTAATTTTTGTGATGCTGCAGCTGATGCTCAAAGAAAATCCCTCTATTTTTTAATTTGAAACCTTGTTCCTTTCAAAAGCCAAGCACTGCGAATCAGATTAGGTAATTCTGCCTTGACCAATTCATCAGTAATTTCAACCACTGCCTGGCCAGAAACTAATAATTGATTAATCTGCACTGTATCCTGGATCCATCTTGCAATGATTTCGCGAGTTTGAATGGCTGTCTCAAGAGAAGTTGAGGGCTTAACCAGGAGATCTATTATGATAAGCTCTTCAACTAACGTAAAGGTCAGCGTTTTTGAAGTGCTCTTAGTTGGCTTTGGTGGGTTATAGGTGCTAATAATGACGTTTTGGGCTATAGCATCTAGTTGGCTAACGGCTTCGAAACGAGTATGACTCCAGTTAACATCTGTTACAAGTAAACCCGTGCCAACACTATCCCAATTAGTTTGAAGCAGACTTGAAATTAATTCAGTTAAAGGTAGACTCATTTTGTTTCTCCTAAGGCGAGAGCTCTGGTCCACTGTCATGAGGAACATGACGGGAAGAATGCGTTAATTTTACCACGGTAGAAACATTAACCAAATTGCCGATCATGCTTTGCCGATAACCTTCAATCGCGATCTTAATGGCATTCGCATATGGACCTGCTCTTGCAACATGCATGTCTCCAAGGGCATAATCGTAAGCGCCAATTAGGCTGCCGCCGACAACAGTAACTAAAACCCCAAGGCATGCGAGGTCAAGAGCTGCTAATTGAGCAGAGACATACCGGGGATCAGTCGGATCCGAAAGGCTGGGCACTATGGAATAGATGTATTTGTTGGCGTGATCAACCTGAGCCTGAAAGGAAACCCCAGAAATCTTCAGGGCATAAACTGTATAGTTGCTACTGCTATCAGGTCCTGTAGCATTTAGATGAGTAATTACTTCAGAAAGCGAAGTAAAATTTGGGAATGACGACATATAATGCCTCTGTCAACTAAATTATTAATGTCCTGAAAACAGGACTTGATTTTATTCGGGAGTCTTCAAACGAGGAATTAAATAGCTAAGTGTAGTGAGTGCCTTGAGGTGCACGATAATGGAAGACGGACAAGACATTGAAAGAGACAGACAAAGAGCAGAAATATTCGACGCCCTTGGCCACCCCACAAGGATCGTTATTCTAAAGGCTTTAAGTGAAGAAGCTCTTGGATTTGCCGATTTAAAGAAAAGAACTTCCATTGAAAGCAGCGGGCAGCTCCAACATCATCTTAACAAATTAGGAGACTTAATCAAGACTGACGAACATGGGAAATATTGTCTCTCCAATCAAGGAAAGGATGCACTATTAACCGTCCAGACTGTAGAGAATGCTTCTCTTACAAGAAAAGACTCTGTTAAGACTCACTCTCGTCTTTATCGTTCAAAAAAGTTTTTCCAAGTTTTTTCTGTGCTGTTAGCCTTTCTCTTGATTGCAAGCACAGCAATTGCTTTAGTTGAGTTTAATCAGGTACAACAGCTTCAGAATGGACCAGTTGCAAAATTGAATGATGCTGGCTATTTGAATAGCTCAAAACTTTTTCTAATTTCAGCATATTCTTTTTATGGAAAACACAATGGTCAAGCTTGTTTAATTATCGAGGCCACTGTAAGAAACGATTATACTGCACAGCAACCGCCTCCGATGGATAACTTTCCAGGAAACAGCTCTGGTATGGCGTATTTTGGCTTGACTGCAAAACTATATGTTAAGAATACGCAAATCCAATCAGAGGATGTAACTAGCCCCGGATCAGCACCCTTAGGTGTGTCTCAAATCGGGTTGGGTAGCGAAGACACATATGTGGTTGAGATTGATATGGCAACATCCAACCACAATGTAGACAGTTATACAATAAATTTGGTCGGATTAGCAGGATATCCAATTCCATAACTAAAGAGGTTCAACGAGTGAGTGGTTAATTTGAAGCCGGCTTTACGGTTCCAAACTTAAAAGATTGGAGCAAAAAAAGTTAGTTTAGCTTGTTAAACAACCTGTGATCTTGGCGACGCATTCACCGTTGGTGACTATTGGTGCATACCGCGTTGTTAGCAAGGGTTTGACGATTTCTTTGCTCTTGATTAAGTCTACATCAGTTGTTAGAGGTCTTCTAACTAAGAAGTAGCCAAGAGGAGCATATGCCGCTGAGAGATTTTTGCCTGTGCTTATACAGTAGACTGTGCCTGCTGGGATTACGTTGGACCAACAGAGTTCCCATTCGCCTAGCATCTGCATCGGTTGCTGAGTAATTGGGCTAGTAACTTCACGTAGCAAGCTGTAGTTTGGCAGGTTTTTGATGTCGCGTTTCTGAACAGGATTGCAAAGGATTGTGTCCATTTGAAAGTCAGCTTTGTTGATTAGAGCCTCTGCGTTGTTGAAGTCTTCCATACCTGGAGTCTGAGCTTTTGTAAATTCGGTGCCTGTGACGGTTATGGTTTTGCCGGTGCACGCATTAGAGTTAGCTGCTGGACATGCTGCATCTACCACGTTTATGCAGTCAGTTTCAATTTGGAAGGCTAAACGTCTTGCGAGTCTTTTGAGTTGCTGGTTGACAACTGGTAAGTCTACGTCTTCAACGATTTCTTTAGGGATTTCTACGCCTTCACCGCGTTTGTAGGGGCTAACAACTGCATAGCTTAAGGGTGTGTAATCGACGGGTACTGCCGAGCCTGGAGCAATTTCGCTTATGCCAACGCTTCGGGATCCTGCTTCTTTTACGTAGGTTTTTGTTCTGCCGTGTTTGAGAACATCATCAACCAAGAGACGTTTTACAATCAGGTTTGGCATGGTGAGTTCTAGCAATTGTTGATGTAGTTCGGGGTATTGAATTGCGCCACTATCTACCCATGTTAGGGCATCTTCATTAAACGACATTTTTCATCATTCTCCTTTTAACCGAAAATTATTACGACTGTTGCGTTGTTGGCTCCGCCGATGATAACAACGCCTCTTCTGTTCATCTGAGCGTTAATTATTGCAGCTAAGCCACTTGCTGTGATGACGCCAGAGGTTGTGTTTGCGGTTATTGTTGCGCCCACTGCTGAGTCGGTTGTTGGTGCAAGTTTTGAGATTCCAGCGTTTCCTGAGGTTACGACGTCGCCTGCATTTAGAGTCACGCCTGAAGTGTTTTTCACTCGCAAACGATGGCCAAAAGTGTAGACGTTAAGTGCCTTGTTGCCGCCAACTGCGATGCTTTGAACAAAGCCGATGAATGCTGGGTTTGCTGCGGTGCAGAGTGAAACTTTGTTGTCTGCAGAGATGTAAACTGGGTCTCCGACTGCGGGTGCTGAGTAGCCTGAATCTGGGAAGAATGTTTGCTCTAGATCTGGGATTACTTTTACGCTTGAACCATCAAAATATGTCATTTTTAGGACTCCTCTTCTTCTTCGTGGGTTATGTCAGCAGTTAAGCCCGCCATCCTGTGGGCAGCTGCTTTGAGTTCTAAGCCTGCTTTTTGCAAGTTGGCTTTCCTGGCGAACATGTTGTTGAGTTTTTGTGCATCATCCGGTGCGGCTATGATGCCTTTGCCTGTGGGTTTTGCTGCGATTTTTGGAAGCATAGCTGAGA
>PLSP01000088.1 GCA_003165195.1 Candidatus Bathyarchaeota archaeon
AAAATAATTTAGCAACGAACTGGCGTGCGTTGCGGAAAACAAAGAAGACGGCGCATTCACGATCAGATAGCTAGGAAACCGCAACTTTAGTCCTGTGAGCTCATCGATGAATTGGCGCTTAAATATGGTTCGGCCATTAGCTCTATATGAGACAACGCTTGAATTGGCGGGCGTGTACCCCGAAAGGTCGAGGAGATAAGTTAATATGCGAAATGGACAAAAACAGAGAATTCGCTCAATTTTGCTGATAGCGTTTGGGATAGCTTTGCTTTTGTTTTCGCTTGTTGTGGTGGATATATTCGCGTTGTCCTATTTCAAGTCGCGTCAAACTCAAACTTTCGTCAGCTTGGATTGGGCAGGCTATGCGGTATCGGCAAATAATCTGTCGCCGCAGCCTACAGTCGATGCTGTGAGTGGGTCTTGGACTGTGCCGAAGGTTGAAATTTCTGATTCTAACTCGNNGGCATCGGCGGTGCATTGGATACCACGCTTATCCAAGTAGGTTCTGAACAGGACTCCCTGTCAGGTCAAGCTGTTTACAGTATATGGTATGAAGCTCTGCCCGGTATTGCGGTAACCATACAAAACATCACAATTTCGCCCGGTGACCAGCTCTCAGCATCTATAACACTTGTTAACGCCACAACCCGAAGCTGGCAAATCGGAATAGCCGACGACACCACAGGTGCGTGCTTCACCCAAAACTGTTACGAACAAAACCTCACATATAACTCTTCACGGCTAACAGCAGACTGGATTGTAGAAAGGCCCACAGTCAACAATCAACAAGCCACGTTAGCAGACTTCGGAACCGTAACGTTCACAAATCTGTCAGCGCAAATCGGCGGCAAAACAGGATCCCTAAACAAATTCTCAGAAGACCTTATGGTCATGCAAGACAACCAAAATAACCAAATCGCCGCAGCTTCAAACCTGAAAGATCAAGGCACATCATTCACCGTAACATACAAATAAACGTTCCAATGGAATCGAACCATTGTATCTACTAGCCGACGCAGGAGTCCCATCAAAGTTCTGCACGCTCAAATAGTTCAGATTTCTGTTTGCGAAGACATGAGCCTTGAGGACAAGAAGAAAACAGTCGAAGGGATAACTGAAGTTTTTCAAGATTTAGGAGTCCCAAAAGAAGCNNAAACAAGTGACCTTAAACCTAAAGGTGAAGTCCGCGTTATGGGTGAGTTCTGGGAAGCCACCGCTAAAGATACGGTAATAACCGTTGGTCAGGCGGTGGAAGTTGTGAGCATTGCCAACACGTATCTTGTAGTAAAACCAACTGAGCAGAAAGCTTAACTCTCCAGAGCACAGATTACTTATTGAGAATGAGATTTTATGTCGGTAACCATTTTGGCTCCTGTTATTGGATTCATAGGTTTAGTAGTTGCACTTTTTTTGTTAAGTGGTATCCGTGTTCTCAGAGAATGGGAGAGAATGCCCGTTTTAAGACTTGGACGCTATGTAGGCTTGAAAGGTCCGGGCATTATATACCTCATACCTCTCATCGATCGTGCACCACTGAAAATCTCTACCCGGCTAGACACTATCCAATTCAAGACCGAATCAACCCTCACAAAAGATAACGTTCCCGTAAACGTAGACTCAGTATTATACATGAAACCCGTAGATTTGGAAAAAGCGGTCCTGCAAGTTGAAAACTACCTTCAAGCTACACAGTTGGCGTCACAAACTACTCTTAGAGAAGTCATAGGAAAAGTTAGTCTTAATGAGTTGCTTGCTGAGCGCGAAAAAGTTGGAGCGCGCCTTCGCGAAATTATCGATGAAAAAACTGAGGCATGGGGTATCAAAGTTACCTCCGTTGAAGTCCGAGACGTCATAATACCGAGTAACCTGCAAGATGCCATGAGCCGCCAAGCACAAGCCGAACGTGAACGTATGGCAAGAGTTACTTTAGCCACTGCGGAGTTTGAAGCGTCAGCAAAAATGATTGAGGCAGCAAAAGCCTACGAGTCAAGTCCAGAAGGTCTGAGGCTTAGATGGATGAACATTCTCTACGAATTAGGTCAGCAATCACAAACTAACACAATCATGTTAATACCCGCATCCATGCCCAAAGCAGGTTGGCCTCCAATTGGAACCTACGGCTTCAAAGACCTAACCATGGCACAACAAGCACAAGCAGTAAAAAAGAGACCAATGCCAAAACAAGAAACCCCATCGCCCATACCATCCGAACAACCATCTGAATAAACCAAAATTTCTTTTTTTCTTTTCTTTTTGGAATGGCAAAGAATTCGCGATATCGTTGATGCTGTTTTTCTCCAAAAAGTGCTAAAGATGCTTTCACAGTTTTGGCTTCAACATTTCCGGGGGCTTTTCTGGTGTTCAAAAGGCTTAAATTAAAACTATGTTATTCAGATTTAGTGAGGGTTAACGTTGAAATCAAAAACTGTTGTTGTGAATTTAAGACCTATCGACCCTGATAAGCTGGAAATAATTAAGGTGTCAGGAACTAAAGAAACATTCAAGGTTAATTTATTATTGGACGCAGTGCCTGATTCTGTTTGGAAGGATTTCTTTAATGATGAATTACGAAAAAAACCGATACCGTTAGATGCCCAAATCGATTTTGAAGGAGAAAGCGTTTATGTGTTCAGTATACCTGACAACATCAATGAAATAATTGAGTTGGTGAAGCAGCTCGTGAATTCCACTAATGGGCACGTACAGATGCTCAACAAGAGAATTAAAGAAGGATATGAAATTGAGCGAGAGAGGAATGTTGAGGACGAAGACAAAATTAAACGAATTCGTGAAGAATTAAAGAAATAGAAACTCCTTTCTTTTCTCATAGGCGAATTTTCCAGCTGTTAAAACATCCAACAAGTCTTAATCTGCTTTGTATAGAAATGGTGATCACATGGAAATACGAGAAAAAATAAAGGATCTCCTTCGTCTAGTCGAGCAATTAACCGTCATTGACCCAAACATAAACAAACCTTTCAGTGCGAGGCTGTCGGCGACTTAACAGAATACAACTTATTTAGCAAGATTATTCGATCGATTCCTTAAATATTTTCTATTAAATCCCGCAGTTCTCAAGAGGCATAACGAGTTCATTTAGCAGAAGATTTTTTTCGCGTAATGTTCTCAGCTTAGCTCTGACAATAAATTGTTCAAAAACGCTTTTTGGTCGAACGAAAGCTAATTATTGGTGAAGGCGGCACTCCCTTGTAGTGAGGTTTTTGTTTATATGTTTATCAAAGATCCTGTTTGTGGAATGCCTTTAGACCCATCTAAAGCTCAGTTTACGGCGAATTTTTTGTCTGGGCAATATTATTTTGACAGCGAGTACTGCATGAACAGTTTCATCGAAGGCGCCAAAATTGCTTATTTCTCCATGGAAATAGGTATAAACTCTGCCATGCCAACCTACAGCGGAGGACTAGGTGTTCTGGCAGGTGACGTGATTAGAT
>PLSP01000119.1 GCA_003165195.1 Candidatus Bathyarchaeota archaeon
GATGAATTTCGATTCCAACATGTTCAATTTCAATATCAAATCGTTTCTTAAGTTTATCAATAATAGCTTTGCCAAGATAACAAAAGGGGCAAATATAATCTGAAAAACATCTTAATTCTTATTTTCATCAAATTACCCGGTGAATATTTATTTATGTTTATGTCCATAATAATAGTCAGCGCGTGCGATTTTAGAAGGTGATTATCTTTTTTCCAGCCTTAATGTAGTCTGTTAAAGGCTGACCCATATACTTAACTTGCACGCCTAACTGTTCAAGATGTTGCGATACTCCATATTTGTCTGCACAGGCTTTACAAGCTTCCAAGATAACTCCTGCTTCCTTCATTTTTTGTATCGCATCTTGGAGATCTTTATCTTCACTTAATAACCTTGCAGAAGGGCCCCAGATAATCAGATAGACGTCATTCCACCAGTTTTTCAGTTTTGAGTTTAGAGTGTACATGAAAACCATGTTGAGAGCGACTTCTTTATCTCCACTTGTCCATAAAACTACTAGACTGTCTTCATTTCCTTGCATGATGATTCCTCCATTATACTCTCTTATCGATTGGGATAAGGGTTTTTTCTAGCTTCTTGTAGTCAGCTACTTCTTGAGCTGGGTCACGATGGAGACGTCTACGGCGAGAATTTTGTCTCTGATTACAAGAGGCGACTCGAAAAAATCCTGCAAAGGAAAGAATAGTCTGCGGGAAGGACTCTCGCATTCTAAGGGTTTGTTTCCAGCACTTAGCGAGTTTTCCTGCCGAGGATCAAAATCAAATTGCCAAAAAAAGGGCATGTTTGAGGAAATAGTACTTATTCNNATTCAGTTCTGGAGTGGTGGGGCTGCCCGGACCCGCACCCTATATAAGTAAACAGTATGGGGGTTCCAAAGGTGATGGTTCTGCTAAAGCTTACGTTTTCTAAAGATCTTTGATCGATGGAACTCCGACGTATTCAAAGCCATTGACTTACAATTCGGGCAAACATCATTATCTATCATATGTTCACATCCAGTTTGCTTGGGCAGGGTCCAACTTGAACCAAAAACTTGTTTCAGCATGGCTTATTGCGTTAATATTAGGACATAAAAGCATTCTTTGAGTATCTGTTTACTTGTTTCAATTTCAATGCGCCGAGGAAGCTTGCATTCAAGACACAAAACCATATAACCGTAAATTTTTTAAGCATATGCACTCAAGTTTTACGAAAAGGTGAAAGAATGCAGCAAAGCGGAATAAAGAAGTTGAGAGTTGGCTGCATCCTACTGGTCATCTTCTTTTTCTGCGCTTTTGCATTGTTGACTCACCCAACTCAAGCCGCGAACACAGTGTCAACAACCATAACCGTGGGAAACGAGCCCGACAGCGTTGCTATAGCGCCCAACAGCTTACACGCCTATGTTGGGCATTACGTCAATGGTTCGATGTCAGTTATAGACCTATCAAAGAGCTCGATTACGGCGGAGGTGCCCCTTGGAAGCCATCCTGGCGATGTCGCTGTAACGCCAAACGGCCAATACGTTTATGCTACGAACAGCGGGAGTAATTCGGTTTCGGTGATAAGCACTACTTCGAATTCACTGATAGCAACTATACCCGTTGGAAGCTACCCTGTTGGCGTAGCCATAACGCCTGACGGCAAATACGTCTACATAGCAAATGAAGTCAGCAATTCAGTCTCAGTCATAAATACAGCCACAAACTCGGTGACGACAACGATACTGGGTTTAAGCGATGCTTGGGGTGTGGCCATAGCGCATAACGGCGCATATGTCTATGTTACTGATTCAGGCAGCCGTTCGGTCTCAGTCATAAACACAGCGTCCAACACGGTGACAGCGACGATAACAGTTGGAACCGAACCTTTCGGCGTGGCTATTACACCCAACGGCAAAAACGTTTACGTGGTTAATAACATCAACGATTCGGTCTCAGTCATAAACACAACTACCAACACAGTCACGGCAACGATAATTGTGGGAAGGGGACCTGGCAATGTGGCTGTAACGCCAGACGGAAAATACGCGTATGTCACAAATGAATTCAGCCAATCCCTCTCAGTAATAGACACAGCTACGAACGAAGTCACGGCAACGGTAAACCTAAAAGGAAATCCCGACGCGATAACTGTAGCCCCCAATGGCTCACATGTCTACGTTACAATCGGAAACAGCGGTACAGTCGTAGTAATAGACACAGCGACGGAACCAGCAACGAACGGACTTATCAGCACGTTAGACTTGGCCATATTGGTAATAGTTATCGTCGTAGTGGTTTTCCTCATTGTTATTGCTTTATACAGAAACAGCAAGAGAAGAACTATTTCAAGCCAGGCAACGTAAAAGACTTTCACTATTTCTTTTTTAAATCACTCGACAGACTTTTGTGCGTATTATCAGGCATCTTCCCACAGATCCTGCTCCAATCAGTTGATAGATTACCACTGAATTTAAAACTTGCTTGTGAGGCAATACATTGAAGAGAACTTGACCAAAACGCCAAAGGAAAAAAATGGGTTTTTCGAGTGATACCTCAAGGGCATAAGTAGTTAAAATCCCGCCCGCTCCATAATGCTGTCTGAACTCTGAAATGTTCAAATTCCCCCGTTTCACTTGAACGCAAATGATTGTTTTGGACTATTTTTGCAGTGTTTTAAGAGTCGCTTGGCGATTTGCCAGTTTAGACCCGCCCCCTTTTCAGAGTGTGTGAAAACTATGTTGGGTTTTAGAGGGAATGATAGTTTTATATGTATAATTGACTGCTATTAGCTATATTATGCCTAAGAAAATAGTTTTTGAGCCGGCAACAGAAATCAAAGTTACTGGAATAATCGGCTTCTTAAAGAGAAAAGTAACATCGTACGGAACAGGCGCCAAAGTAACCTGTCCAAAAGAGTACCTGGGCAAGACAGTTTACCTAGTCATAGTAGATGAACCTGCAGAGGGAAGTGAACAGCAATGAACGAGCACGTAACTAGCAACCACAGAAAACAAAAAGTGCTTTTCCCGGACATGCTCGATGATTACATCGACCAAGAAAACCCTGTCAGATTCATAGACGCTTTTGTAGACAGCCTCAACCTGGAAAAGCTCGCCTTCAAACACGCATTACCCAGCGAAACAGGAAGACCTTCGTATGATCCTTCAGACTTACTCAAACTGTACGTGCACGGCTACCTTAATCAAGTAAGGTCAAGCAGGAAACTCGAGAGAGAATGCCATCGCAACCTTGAGGTTATGTGGCTTATGAAGAAACTTGCTCCAGACCACAAAACCATCACTGATTTCAGAAAAGACAACGTGGACTGCATAAAGCCTGTTTTCAAAGAATTTGTTTACCTATGCAGGAGCTTGGATCTTTATGGTGCTCAACTTGTGGCCATAGACGGTAGCAAATTCAAAGCTGTAAACTCAAAAAGCAACAACCTCAATGAGAAAACAGTCGCTCTAAGACTCAAGCAGACGGAGGAAAAAATAGCAGAATACCTCAAAGAGCTGGATAGCAACGATGCAAATGATTCAGAGGAAGACGAAACTGGTCAGTACGATGAGCTCAAGGAAAAGATAAGCCAGCTTGAAGAGAAAAAACAGCAGTACGAGCATATCCAAGGGCAGATGAAGGCCTCAGGTCAAAGGGAGGTTTCTCTTGTGGATCCAGATAGCCGTTTAATGCGAGTAGATAGTCAACGGCTTGAAGTCGGCTACAACATTCAAACATCCGTTGATGCAAAACAGCATCTCATTGTCGATTATGATGTAATCAATATCTCGACTGATCATCACCAGCTCACCAAGGATGCGTTAGCGGCGAAGGAGACTTTGGGTGTCGATGAGCTTGATGTTTTGAGTGATAAGGGATTTTACGTTGAGAAAGATGTTTCTGACTGTGAAGATAACGGGATTAGGGTTTTCATGCCTATTCCTGCGGTTTTTAGTCCATACAAGAGTGTTGGGGTTCCTGCACCTGAGTTTTATTCTGACAAGTTCTTTTATAATGCGACTAAGGACGTGTATGTTTGTCCGGTGGGCGTGGAGTTGCCTTTTTGGAAGCTTGGTGGGCGAGACGGCGGTCTTAAAGGCAGGCTGTATCGGACAGCGTTCTGTTCTTGCTGTTGTGTGAGGAGTAAATGTACTAGAAATAGGCGTGGAAGGTATATGTTTAGAGGAGAGTTTGATGGGGCTGTTGATCGTCTCAGGGCGCGATTGAAGACTCCTGAAGGCAAAGAGAAGTGTCGTTTAAGAAGGACGATTGTTGAGCATCCGTTTGGAACCATCAAGCGTGCTTTCAATCAGGGCTATTTGCTCTTGAAAGGCTTGAGGAAGGTCAGGGGAGAGGTGGGATTTACTATGCTGGCTTACAACATGAGGCGGGCCTTAAACATTCTTGGAGTTGGAACTCTAATGAGTTTGATGAAGGCGTAAATAGAGAAAATAATCGAATAATAATTCCTGACAAGAGCTTGAGTGCCCGATATTCTCAGGCTTTAGCTCTGGGTTTTAACACAGTCTGTTTTGGGGTCAAATCCCATCGGACCCGCCACATTTCCAGCGGCACCTATTCACATAATCATAGGATTTTCAAAATCCCGCTGCTTGAAATTGCCCGATGCATTTCGTTGTTCTCTCAAATATTGGAGGAATAGTTTGAAAACGATGATCCCCAAACCCGTAGCGCAAAGCGAAACATGGTTTTTAGAGAAATTTTAATACATCATCGACTGTATTTGTAGCTATATGGTAACGGTGACTTGGGTTGGTTGAAGCTGTATTTACTGATGAGGATAAGAAGAACCTCAAGGTCATTGCGGAAGAATTGCCTAAACTAAGAGAGGTCGTCGAAGAGCTTATGGAAACTGTTGAAATCCTAAGTGACGAGAAACTGGTGAAAAGCATTGCCAGAAGCCTAAAAGACGTCCAAGAAAATCGAGTGATTAGCTACAAAGAAGTACTAAAAGAACTGAATATCGATGAAAGAGAACTATAAACTCGTTTTTACTAGAGAATTTGTAAAGACGATAAAGCACCTCGATAGACAAACTCGAATCAGAATACTTGGAGAGCTAAAGATTTTAGAAGACAAACCGTTTGCCGGAAAACAATTAGTGGGACGTTTAAGTGAGCTTAAATCTTTTCGAGTTGGCGATTACAGGGTGGTCTACCACGCGTCTGAGCGAACTGTCATCGTTAGAACAATTGGTCACCGCAAAAAAGTTTATGACAAATAAAGAATGGGTCCTTTTCTCTCGAGGGTTGCAGGGTAAAATCCTGCTCGGGTCAATTCTTGCCCCTAAGCACTGAGTCTTCGGGGTTAACGGTTAGAAAAGGGGAGAGAAGCTCCGCAGAAAAAGAGTGGCGCTATTACTTTAGAAATCGCCACAAGGTCTAGGTTCAAATCCCAGTGGCACCTCCAACCGTTTTGCAGTCAAGAAAGTTAGGATTTGCTTAAATAATTAAGCGAGTCCCATCGGACTTGCACTCGGTTTATGTAAACCTGTAGCCGCAGTCACGGCATAGGTAGCGCTGAACCTTCCCGCCGCGCTTTCCATCGTTGCTGTTTCTATGGCTGCCGCAAGATGGACAGGTTACAGTCATTCTTTTTGGTTCGCCCTTGAGCGCATAATCAGGGATTATTTTGCCGCAATGAGGGCAGCTAATGATTTTGTGTTCCAAGCTATTAGTCTCCTTTCGTTTCTTTGCCAAATATGCTCAAAGAAAAGAGGAGTTTTGCGGGAGTTTTCGCCACTTTGAGATGATAAAAACCTATCGACCCACAAAACAAAGCGGAAGCATCGACTTAAAGCCCATTAGATCCATTCTTTATCCTTCGTTTTAAACCGTTTTACTTATAAAATGTTGGAGTTCTCTTAGTCTCGCGTCTCTATTTCTTAAGGGTGAGCGGTATTGCTGACTCGTTTCTTTATTTCTTCAACCTGTTCAGGCGTAAACTGCTCTTCCTCACATGATGGGCACCTAAGCGCTTTTACATTATGCAAAACAACGTCCTCAACATCCAAGTCAAACTCCACTTCAACATATTCAACGCAGCATGCCGGACAAAGCAGCGCGCCTGCCTTAGTGCCACCAGTTTTATTGAGTGAATTTTTTTCCAATCTCTTCCGCCCAAGCCTCAACCTTAACTAAATCTGTATTGTCAAGCATTAGTTTTCCCAATATTTTTATGCGTCCGCCAAAGGCTTCCGAACCAACAACGTTAAGCTTAGGGTGTTTGGCGAGGGTATTTTCTACAAATCGAGTTCGTGCGCTTTTATAGCTCCCTTCGTCAGGTGTGCCAGCCCAAGAAGAAGAAACAAAAAAAGCGATGTTTTTGCCACTCAAGTCGTTTTCAAGAAATTTTTTTGCCCTGCTGTAAACCCTTCCGCCCCTCACGCCACCACCGACAATTACATTTCTATACTGTGCCAGGTTTTGGGCGTTCTGCTCTTTGAGGTCAACCAGGTCAACTTCCAACTGATATTTGGAACGCAGTACATCCGCAATTTTTTTGGCTGACTCTTCAGTAACTCCCATTTTAGTCTCATACACTATCAGAGTTTTGTTTGCAGATTCAGCAGCCATTAAGCGCCACCGCCATGTGACTCGCCAACCGGAGCAATTCTTCCGCCACAATTACAGCAGAAAATTGCGCCATAAGGGTTCTTTGAACCACATTTCGGGCAAAAAGCAATTTGCTGCTTAGCCGGCTTCTGTTTTAGGTCTTCTCTTACTTTTTGGAAGGCGGCTTGGGTTTCGCGAGCTGCCATGTTCAGTGCCTTTTCAAGTTCTATCCCCACAGTGTGGAGGGCATCTCGCAGTTCGTCAGCTGGATAGGCTGCGTTGGCTGCTTTACCTTTTGGGGTTTTTGTTCCGCATTTGGGGCAGAAATTTGCTTCGTCGCTGATTTTTTCTCCGCAATTTGAGCAGTAAACCACGTTTTTCACCAACAAATATGCTTGGTTACAGTAAATTTAAGCCTTTAGTGATGAATTAATCGGCGTTTTAAGGTAGCAAAAAAAAGTTTAGGAGGTCTTCTGTTTTCAAAGAACCCATTTTTTGTGTCTGTTTTATATGATGTCTGGGAACAGTTAATTTTATTATTTAACGATTTGGTCGACTAGGTGGGCAGTACCGTCTGGGCAGTAAACTTTTCCGCCAACTGCAACTTTGGTAAACCTTAGTTTGCATTCACATAGTTGTAGTTCGCAGCCGTCGCAATCACGAGATAACATTTCATTTTTCCCTCTCTTTATTTAACAAATCAATATCATAAATCTCAATATATAATTAAAGGTTGTGCATGTAAACTATGTATCTATCGTCAATAAAAGAGTAGAACCACAAAAAGAAAAGTGGTTAGTTGACGAGTTTTTGTTTAGCTTCACCGATCAACTTTACGGTTTGCATACGCCAAAGCTCAAAGTTCTGCGGGGTTTCCGGATAGCTGTTGTAATGAGCGCTCAAACCCCTCATCATAGCCACTGTCAACCGCAGCTTGTTTAGGAATCCAACTCTGCGAATACCCCGGAAAACACGTTTAGCTGTTTCGGTAATGTTAAGGTGGAAGTCGTCGCCCATGCCTGCTTTAAGCACGTCGTCTTCAGTCATGAGTTTCTCATTCATGCCATAATTGAGGTCCTCGTCGCTGCAAGATAACAGGAACATTTTGAAGATGTCCAGAGTTCCTTGTTTCTTGCCATAGGTGTCGATGTATTTCTTGTTATAACCCCAGAGAGCCTCTTTTGTTGGTTCACCTTTGCTTAGAGCTTCAACGATTTGTTTTCCTGCAAGATAACCACTGAGCATTGAAGGCCCGATTCCGCCTCCGTGGATTGGATTAACCAATGAAGCAGCATCCCCAGTTAATACAACACCATTAGAAACCATGTTATCCCACGGTCTGCGAACTGGATCAAACCATGAGCCACCAGTTAAAATTAGGGATCCTTCAAACATTGGCTTCTTGAAGGCTGTTTCGTAAAGTTGCTGTTTGGGGTTAGGATAGTTTGCTCGCATGCAAGTGCCTATCCCGACGTTTACTCGTGCGCCCCCCTTGGGGAAAATCCATATGTAACCGCCCGGTGAGGCTTTTTGGTTTAGATAGATTTCACAAAACGTTGTATTCGCAGTTTCCTGTTTAAGTTGGCGGATTTCTCGGTAGCAGGCTTCAACGTCCTCGTTTGCAATCTCTCTATCTATGCCCATCTCGGCTGGGAGCTGCTTACGCACCATGCCAAAGTAGCCAGTGGCATCAACCACAACTTTACTGCGCAACTCCAGAGTTTTGCCGGTTTTCATATTTTTAGCTGTCAAGCCCACGACTGAGCCTTTTTCAATGATGGGTGAGCGAAAATTCATGTTGTCTTCAAGAAGGGCGCCTTTGTCGGTTGCTTTTTTAAGTACCCATTGACCAAAGAGACGCCTATTCAGCAGATACCCCACGAAGTCTTTGTCTGCGATTGTGAAGACGGTGTTTTCGTCGGGTGAATAGATTTTTATGCCGTCGATTTTGGCTTCTAACTCGCCGCCTGTGGGCTTTTCGAGTCCCAGAAACTTTAGGTGGTGTTCGCCCAATGCGTCGCCGCAGATTTTTTCTCCAACCTGCTCGCGAGGTTTCTTTTCAACTATGCAGACTTTTAATCCTGATTCAGCCATGGTTTTTGCTGCTAAGCAGCCAGCTGTTCCTGCGCCAACAACTAAGGCGTCATATTTTTCCAAATGATAGTCCTCCGCAACCTTTTGATGTACTTTGTATACCTTGTTGTATTAGTAAACCCATATAAGGATAAATGTAATTATTGATACACTTGGTGTGGAAATGCCTACTTCGTTGACTTTAACAACTGAGTTACGAAAAATTGTTGAACCCCGGATGGATCAAGTCCTAAAAGGGGTTGAGGTAACCTTCAACCAGATAATTGAGACCCAAAAGATAACCCCCGCCGAACTGAAAGCAGAAATTGACCGCCTTCAAGACAGCTTCAATCTATTGTTCCAAAAATGGAGCCTGGAAATTCTCTACACGTTACTTCTAAAAAATACCTCAGGCTTTGGAGAAATAAAAAAAATCCTAACAGTTAACTCCCGAACGCTCTCTGACAAGCTCAAAATGCTGCAAACACATGGTTACATAACACGAACTGTCACCGACGGTCCGCCCTTGCATGTTGAGTACTCGTTGACTTCTAAGGGAAAAAACACGGTTCTACTTGCGTTGCCGCTCTTTTACTATTCAAGCTCCGCCGCAGTTAAGTCTTAAGCGCTTTCTTTTCGTTTCTGCGAAGCATCAAAGGAAGGCTTGTTGTTTCCTTTACAGTTTCAAAGACCATGCACGTCAAAGTCTTCTCCAACCCCCTAATTAGACGGAGATTGTCAACAACGAACTTGCCGACGGCATCCACGTTTTCAGCCCGAAGCTTTACAAGCAAATCCCAGTCCCCTGTGATTATATGTACTTCCTGGACTTGCGGAAACCGTGCGATTTCTTCGGCGACGTCTCTTTGAGAAATTAATGACCCGTCGGGTTTTGTGGTTGTGTATGAAACCGCGGCTAAAATGAAGGCTGCAGTGCCCATCTCGAGTTTTTCGGGGGATACAATTGCCCTATACTGTTTTATTATGCCTAGTTCCTCCATCCGTTTGATTTTTGCAAAAACTGTGGTTATGGGCGCGTTAACTTTTTTGGCTATTTGGTTGGCTGTGAGTTTGCTGTTTTCTTGGATCAGTTGAAGTATGGCTTGGTCTTTCTCGTCTAATTTAATGCTCATATGTAAAAATTACAAGTGTTTCTCTATAAATGTTGTGTTTTATTGTATTTTTAGCAAGTTTATTGGTAAAAAATTTATAATGTCCGTCGTTCAACTTAACGCCCGATAAACCGGCAGAAAGTGAAAAGCAATGAAAGATAAACCAGAAACCATTCAAATCCCCAAGCCTCTAGAACAACTTTCCTCCAGCGAGTTAGAAAGGAAAGCTTGCATAGGCAAAATAATGACTTTCACACTCAAAAGCCTCTCCGACACATACGTCAAAGAGGGCTTTCAATGGCTGCTCCCAGTCGCACTGAGCCAAAGCACTGACCCATTGTGGCCGGACCCGGGCGCATCCATCGAAAAAAGAATCGAAGTTGACATTTACGGCAAGCCAGTTCGCACAACGGCCAGCATGATTATCCACAAACTCATCGCATCATCGACAGCCTACCCAAAACTCTTCATACTCTCCCCAAACATACGAATCGAGAAAGCCGCGCGTGCAGAAACAGGCAAACACATTTACGAGTTCACCCAGCTGGATTTTGAAGCCCGTGACGCCACATCAAAAGACGTTATGGATCTTGTTGAAAAGGCGCTTATAACGCTGGTTAAGGATTTAAAGACAGAAATGAAAGGTGAATTGACATCCCTGTGCCGCTGCGACTCTCTTAAAGTTCCAAAGGCACCCTTCAAAGTTTGTGACCGCGTTGAACTTGAAGCCAAATACGGTGCAGAGGGTTGGGAAGCAGGGTTAGCTCAAGAGATCGAGGAACCTGTCTGGGTAACAAACATTCCAAGGGAATTCTATGACTTTGAAGATTTCAAGACTGGCAGATGGGACAACTATGACTTGTTTTTGCCACAATTCGGTGAAGTGCTTTCAGGAGCTAAGCGAGAATGGGAATACGGCAAAATTCTGAGCAAAATTGAGCGCGACAAAGTTAAGAAAGAGAATTATGCGTTAGTGCTGAATATGGCTAAGGAAGGCAGACTTAAACCCAGTGCAGGCGGCGGAATCGGTATTGAGCGTTTAGTTGGCTGGGTTGCCGGCGTCAAACATATAGGTGAATGCCAACCGTTTCCACGGGTTCCAGGGATTGTCAACGAACTCTAAGGCTGTGTAAAGAAACCCTTAGGCAACCATTACAATCTTCAACTTTTATTTTTCTTGCAAAAAGCTTTTAATTTACCTATGCAAATCACAGAAAGGAAAACGATCAAATAATTACATTAATTGAAGGGAAAGCAAAAATGGCAACAATGAATCCGTACCTTGAGGCTCTGCAGCCTAAACTAAGCGACGCAGACTTCAAAAAACTAAGTGCAATTAACAACCCAATAGTAGATGAGTTCATAGCGAAAGAAAACGACCTTTGTCACCCCAAAGACATTTTCATCTGCAGTGACTCAGTTGAAGACCTTGCTTATGTCCGCAAGCAGGCAATTGCAACTGGTGAAGAGCAAGCGATCTTGACTTTATCGGGGCACACTGTCCATTTTGACGGTGAATATGACCAAGGTCGTGATCGACAAGCAACCAAGTACCTTATACCCAAAGGAGCATCTTTCAGCAAAGCACTCAACCAAATCGATCGCCAAGAAGGATTAGCCGAAGTCAGAGGATTAATGCGGGACTGTATGCAGGACAAAACAATGATTGTCCGATTTATCGCTCTGGGTCCACAAGAGTCCATTTTTACAATTCTTGGAATACAATGCACCGATTCATGGTATGTTTCCCACTCAGAAAGCCTGCTTTACCGCCCTGGATACCAACAATTTGTAAAGGCGGGACCAAAAAGTGATTTTCTGCGTGTAATCCATTCAGCAGGCAAACTTGACGGAGACATGGCCAGCGTTGACTACGACAAAAAACGCATCTACATCGACCACATGGACAACACCATCTATAGCATCAACACCCAATATGCAGGCAACTCAGTCGGATTCAAAAAACTCGCCTTCCGTTTAGCTATACGTAAAGCAAGCAGCGAAGGCTGGCTCGCTGAGCACATGCTGCTTATGGGTGTGTTTGGTCCCGGTGGACGCAAAACCTACTTTGCAGGTGCTTTCCCCAGCGCATGTGGCAAAACCTCAACAGCTATGCTGCCTGGAGAAACCATTGTAGGCGACGACATCGCATACATACGTGACGTCGACTCCACCGCCCGCGCAGTAAACGTCGAATCAGGCATTTTTGGAATAATCCAGGATGTCAACCCCAAAGACGACTCATTAATCTACAAACTTCTAACCAAACCTGGCGAAATCATATTCTCAAATGTGCTAGTAAAAGACGGAAAACCATATTGGCTCGGAATGGGCCAAGAACTGCCCAAAGATGGCTGCAACTACACTGGCGCCTGGTTTGAAGGCAAAAAAGACGCGGCAGGCAACGATGTTCCACCAGCCAACAAAAACGCCCGCTACACACTATCGCTAAAAGCCCTTGAAAACTGCGACCGAGAACTCCATAACCCCTCAGGAGTGCAGGTCGGCGGCATAATGTATGGTGGACGCGACGCCAAAGCATACGTGCCTGTCCAACAAAGCTTCAGCTGGGAACACGGCATCATCGCCTATGGCGCCTCTCTTGAAACTGAAACCACCTTCGCCACCGTTGGCAAAGAAGGCGTCCCAGAAATCAACATGATGAGCATCCAAGATTTCATCTCAATCCCGCTTGGCAAAAACGTACATAACAATTTGGAATTTGGACGCAAACTCAAAAAACAACCAATCATTTTTGGCGTAAACTACTTCTTAAAAGATCCCAGCGACGGCAAATACGTTAACAGCCCACAAGATAAGCATGTTTGGATAAAATGGATGGAGCTACGAGTCCACAACGAAGCCGGCGCAATCGAAACGCCCACAGGCTTTATACCCAATTTTGAAGATTTGCGCAGATTATTCAAAGAAGTGCTAAACAAAGACTACAGCAAAGAAGACTATGTCAAACAATTCACCATACGCATCCCAGAGAATTTGGCAAAGATAGAACGGGTGTCCAAGTTCTATCAGGAAAACGTCACTGACA
>PLSP01000142.1 GCA_003165195.1 Candidatus Bathyarchaeota archaeon
AAGGCAAAGGCACACGCAAATACGATGATGTACCATACAAGATAAAGAATTTTCCAGTGCCCGACGAAGGCCCAGCTAAAGGAGCCTGCGTAAATGATGAAGAAATGGCTGTTGGCTTAGACGACTACTACGCTTCAAGAGGCTGGACAGCTGACGGCATCCCAACAGTTGAACGATTACAACAGTTAGGTTTAGGGGACTTAGCTTATATTGCCGAGAACGCAATGAAGAATTCTCCGATGGTAAAAGCTCCCGCTGGAGGAAGCTAGACATGGTACGTCCACAAGACAGAAAATTCGTTACAGCCGACCCAGAAAAATGCATAGGGTGCTGTGTCTGCGAATACGCCTGCAGCATGGTTAACGAAAAAACCTTCAATCCCACAAAATCTCGCATACGCGCCATGAGAATGGGGCCGCTAGTAAATATGGCGATTACCTGCCGCCACTGCGAAGACCCTGCATGCGTAGCCGCTTGTCCAAGAGACGCACTTACTCAGGAAGAGAACAGCGGCATCATCCGCGTTGACGAAAAAGCATGTAACGGCTGCGGCTGGTGCATCAGTGCATGCCAATTCGGCGCCATGAACATGCATCCACAAAAGAAAGTGGTCTTTACATGTAACAGTTGCACAGACAACGAAACCAAAGAGCCTCAATGCGTCAAATGGTGCCCAGAAGAAGCTTTAACATATGTCAGCGCAGAAACTTTGGCACAGAAATACCGTCAGAAAGCCGTCAAAAACTTGTTCCAAACCGCAGACGCTGAAGCATGCAAACCAAAATAAACCAGAATCTTTAGCGCTTTTTCGCGCTCATTTTATTTATTATGGTTCTTTCTTGGGTATTCTCCCTAACTTGTTTATGATGCAAAGCAAATAAATTAACGCTTTAGTTTGCCTTCAGGTTTATTGTGCCTTTGGTGTAGGGGACAAATTCCCTGATTTGTTCGATTGATGTTTTACCCGCCTTTTCACGCAGCTCTTTAGAGAGCTTCAACATTAACGTGCGCATGATTTGTGTTAGCAGTTCTTTCCCAGTATAGTCACCTGGAACCAAAACGAGGTAGGTTTTGGTTTTTGCCTTCACTGCATCCACAGGTCCGCCTACAAAGTTTGCTTGTTCATTTACGTTTATCCCTATTGCGACCTTAAGGGGCATGTTTCTCGTCCAGTTGCGTTTGCCCACCACATAGAAGGCGCCATGAGGGACGGATTCGCCTGAGGGACCGCTTTTGCTTAGTTGGTCAAGTTTTACCCAGTAAACATCAACTGACCCAGCGTTTTCCCTCCATGCACGGCTAAATGACGCTGCATACTCGCCTGCTTCCTTTAGTGTTTGATCGGGAACAGGTTTGCCCTCGGCTTTGACGACGGTGAATGGTGCGCCTGTGATTTCAGCGTGAAAAACCACATCTTCTTGCGTTGTGTACTTTTTTATGAGCACTTCGTTGCTGACAGTGTCTTTGCCTGCAACCACAAGGAACCCGTCGGAACTGGTGAACCAACGGAACTTCTCAAACCACTCCTTATTTTCAATCTCCACTTTACGTTTAGAGAGCGCTTCAACAATTTCCGCTGGCTTGAGACTTTTCAACTTTTCAGCTTCGGCGAGCTCTTTCTCAATTTTAGCCAAATTCTTCTTAGAATCCTCCAGAGCCGCCAGGGCACCGTCAGATTTTTGTTTCGCCTTCTTGCCCTTGTCATAATACGCTGCTGCATTATCGAATAGTGAATCTCTCAAGCTGAAACTAAAATGAAATGTATCCATGCATAGGTTCAAAGCCATATTTTTTCCGTCGAACGATTCAATGTAAGCTTCTGGTATTTTTCCTGTTTTCTTGGCCGCCAAGGCCTCAGAGATTATGGTGCTCCAGTCTTTTCCCTGCTGGTTGGCTTTTAGAAGCTGATCCTGGAATGTTTGGAGTTCCATGAAATGCGCGTAAAAGGTGTCGCCGATTAGTTTGTCGCGTTCTGCTTTAGCTTGATCTTCACGGATGGATTTTTCTTGTTCAGTAACTATTCGTCTTAGACGGTCGGCTTCTTTTTTTAGCTTGTCAACGTCAACGCTGTTTACCGCTCTTTCGGCTACAGTAACTCTTAGGAAAAACTCGTCTAAAGCCCGATTGAAAGAGTCATAAACCTGTGTTTTGAAGCCTTCATAACGCTTAAGCTTTAGCGGCACAACGTCAAAGAAATCGCCGTCTTCACCCAGAACTATACAGGGCTCCAAATGCATACCTGAAATAGATGAAAGCAAACTCTGAAGACTCACAAAAACCCGCTCAACATCAACGATTGTAAGAGTGTTACAATGCCGAGTTTTCTCCAAGTCTGCTCTGAGAAGGATTTCTTCAGCATAAACTCCACCAACCCCCAGAAACCGCGCTATAGACCTAACAACCTCTGTTTCACCAGCGTTTTTTAGGACTTCTTCAAGTTCAGCTTGGGTTACTTTGAAAGGGTTTTTACTACTTGAAGGAGGAAGCTGCAGAACTACATTGTGGAGGATGTCGCGGTCACGCATTTTTTTGTAGGCTAAAGCATGGATAATTACGTTTTGCTCGTTTGTTAGTATAATGTTGCCGTCGCCAAAAAGTTCTACCACAAGTTTTAAAGTGCCAGTTTTGGTCCCGAAGCTAACTGTTACTATTCGTTCAAACTCATACTGGTCAATTCCGGTTACCCAGGCATTTCGCAGATATTTTCGAAGGGACATGCAAAATGGAGGTGGCTCAGAGGGGTTCTCTTCAGCGTAACTTGTGCTGTGTAACCTTCTTCCCGCCTCAAGCACCAAACGTATTGGTGACATGTCTGTTTTGTGAAGTTTGAAGATCAAGGTTTTCTCGTCAAGTTGATAGATGTTGTTTACTCTGGAATCTTCAATCAAAGCTTTCAGTTCACATACTACTGCAACAATGTCGAAGCTCGAGAAGTCTTTTTTTCGCAAACCAGCATTCACCCAGTGGAATGCTTAGTAATGCAACTTTACTATAAAATAACCCTTTCACTCAAAACACCATAAAACCTAGCTGGATATATGAGTTAAGGCGGAAACCATTAAAATTTACGCATCTTTTTTAAGTAAGAATAAATTATACAGTGGCAAGGGTTTCGATAAATTTGACACCTATTACTCAGCTTTACTGGATAAGAGTCGGGTTAGGCATCACTGCAGGCATCATAAGCGCGGCGTTCGCATTGTTCCTTAGCCAAACAGACCTCACCACACTCATCAACGGCTTCACCATCGCCTTGATAATGTATTTAGCATCCTACTACATTTTCAGAGCAATCTACAAAAACAAAATAGAAAAACAATCAAAAATACTCAGCACAGCCATAGTAATGTATTTCTTCTCTTGGTTCCCGTTCTTTGTGCTGTTCTATACACTGTTTAAAGTGTACTAAAAAAAATTATTCTTCTTTTTCAGGCTTAAGAAAGTTGGCGATGGTAGCTTGGCTTTTGTCGCTTCGCAGAGTTTCAATTTTTTCTTCGCCAGCTTCAGCGGTTTTCGCGTTGCCGGTTTGTTCACCTGGAATGTCTAAGCGGGTCAAAATACGCATGCAGTCTGCCCAAGCGGAGAAGTAGCCACGATCGAAGTCGCCGTGTAATCCATTGCGCATGTGGTCAAGGAACTCTTTTCTGTAGTTATGCAGGGTCGGCTTGTCCGTTATATCTAATTTAGCGAAGAAGGAGTATTCGTCGGTGCTGGAGTTTTTGCGTGACAAATACATTCCGTATAGCGCTCGGAAGTAGCCTCTATTCCAGTCTGTTTTCTGCATTTTCTGTTTAACTCGTTCCAGCTCTCGCTCCGCCTCAGCAAACTGGCGAGCAGCGATGAGTTGGAAGTACCGTGAAACCAACGCTTGAGGTATAGGCATTTTTAACGCCGACTTTTGCTTGCTTTCTCCGCCTTCTCTTCCTCGGAGATATCCTCTATTCCGTTCTCGGTTACTTTAAAGATTTCCTCACCTTCGGGCAAATACGGGCTAGAAACCAGCCGCGCAATCCTTGTAGGGCCATGAGATGCTCTGCGAAGGTAAAGGCGAGTGTGGCTTGTGTGCCCCACGATGTTGCCGCCGATAGGGTGGATTGCGTCGCCGAAGAACTGGTCAGGTTTAGCCATCACCTGGTTAGTGACGACTGCAACGGCGTTGAATGCTCGGGATAAACCGATTAGTTTGTGCATGTGCTTGTTTAGTTTCTGTTGCCTTGAAGCCAACATTTCTCTTCCTATGTATTCGCTTCTGAAATGGGCCGTTAAAGAGTCGACTATAATGAGTTTGATGTTGTTTGCTTTGATGATTTCGTCAGCATTTTCCAAAAGAAACATCTGGTGGTCGGAGGTGTAGGCTTCCGCGTAAATAATGTTTTTGACAACCCGCTCAGGGTCCAGCCCTAAAAACTTTGACATCTGAACAATGCGTTCAAGCCTAAACGTGTTCTCTGTGTCAACATACAAGGCTGCACCGTTGAGGCCGCCCCGATCTGTAGGCAATTGAACGTTTACACATAGTTGATGGCAAATCTGGCTTTTTCCAGTGCCATATTCGCCGTAAAACTCAGTTATGGTTTGGGTTTCTAAGCCGCCATCGAGGATTTGGTTGAGGGCTTTGCTGCCTGTGCTAAGGCGCGCAACGTTTTGGCGCATTTTGTAGAGTTCATCTGCTCGAATAAATGAGATACCGATGGCTGAACGCGCCGCGTCGATTATTTGGAAAGCTTTTTTATCGCTTACCCCCACTGGCTCCAGTTCACGAGCCGTCGCCATCGCCAAAGACTCTACAGTGTGGTAGCCAAGTTCCTTTAGCTTGGCAGCTGTGGCTGGACCGACTCCTGGAAGATCCTCTATGAACTGGTATTTTTCTTTGTTTAGCTCAGTAACTGTTTTCTCATGTTCAGGAGCTTCAGATTCCTGCTCTTCATTTTGGTTTTCGGCGTCTTCTTCATTCATGAAACGTTCACACTTTGAAGACATGATGTAAATGTTGGTATATTTAAAACAACCGAACAAAAGGGCAGTTAGCGCAGTGGAGGGGAGAGTGAAAGTGAAGTGCTCGATCTAAATTTTCAAAGACGTTCCAAAAACTGATATTGAGCAGTTCTCATCAGGGAAGAACACTCAAAGCACAAAAAACATCCACATCTCCGCAAGTAAGAGATTCAACAAGAATTACATGCGGAAAAACAAATTAGTGGAGCATCATCAGAAACCAAATGAAGAGATTATTACAACTTCAGTCTTGTGGCAACATAGTGTTTCCAATTAATTGGTTGTGTCTTCTAATCGGCTAG
>PLSP01000003.1 GCA_003165195.1 Candidatus Bathyarchaeota archaeon
GAAAAACTTAGCATGAAATTAAAGGAACGCTTGAGCACACGGGAATTTTTTATGAGGTGTGACGACTTAGAAAACCAAATTATACAGTCGGGTTTTCCATTCGTATTTTTCCAAGATGAGGCATCGCTTGAGGAAATTGAGGCTATTAGGCTAAACGTAATTTCCTCAAAAACCCTTATGTTATGCGTTATTTCGGCTTTAAAGGGATATGTTGATAACAGCATGGAAACCGAGCCAAAAGCGGTTTTACTTCATAGCCTCTATTTGCAGTTGAAAAATGAATTAAAAGCCATTTTGCCGTTTCAATCCGACTGTGAGGACGGTTTTATCGAGTATTTAGCCTCAAAAAATGAGAGAACAGAGTTAGAGGGGGCAAGAGAAAGCGGTTCAATTTGTATTGTATGCGGTAGTCATGCGGTTTCCTCAAAAGGCGCGGAATGGCAATGTCGGGATTGTGGAAAACGGTTTAGAAAACATTAAGGTCACGGGTCAAGTCTTTCCCACTCATTGTACTTGACAAGGTTTAAGGGTTTTTAATAATCAATAATGTAGGGTTTTGCTTGCTTAATTGTAGATTGAATCTCTTGAACAAAGCTTCCCATTAATGAAGGTGGAATCCATTTACTTAATGAGTCTGGACTATTTCGCTGAATTCTTTCAAGTGCTTTTTGCAATGGGTCAATTAATGAATTAAGTGGTTTGCCTAAAAGCAATCTATTGAAATAGTCAAAGTTAGGTTTGAACGGAATTTCAAATATGGAGTTTTTATCAAAAGGCAGTATTATGCCATTATCAGAAAATCCTATTGTGCCTTGAAGTGAAGGCTTGTCTATTACAAGTTTAGGAAGCCTACTTGCTCTGGTTCGATAATATGTTCCCGTTAATGATTGAATAAGATTCATAAGATTCAAGTTTCCCGAACTAAAAGTGTTGGCTCCCAACGGAAGCATGGTTATAGATTCATCTGGCTCTGGCTCAGAGATGTTACCAATGAATCCTTCTGCAAAGTCTTTGAAATAGTCCACTAAATCGTTAGGGTCAAAATCGAGGATATCCTCATGTAATTGCAAAGGGTGACTTCTCAAGTGCAAGTGTGCTAAAGGATAATCGGGTAACTTGGGCTTATGGAATGAATAATGCAAACCTACGTCTGGGATGCCAAGTCTCGCATAGACATCGCCAGATTTTTTGCTTTTTCTAAACTCAAGTAAAGTTATTTTTTCGTTTCCAATTTGAATTTGAATGTGGTCTAAGTCATCACTTATTGACATACTATATTCTGTTAGTTTAAAGTTGGATAAAAAACTTGGCAAATAGTTAGCGAAACCAAAAATAATAAATCTGTATAGCGTAGAAATAGCCTAACATGGAAAATATGTTTACCATAACGAATATTACACTTTTCATTGCTCTATTTGGTGTGTGTTTATCAACTGCAAAGGTTCTTTTTGACTATTCAAAAAACATTCGTAAATTGAAAGTGCAAATCAATTTTGGATTTCTAACAGATACAGATGTTATTGCTTCTAAGATGGGTATTTCAATTGTTGCTATGAACGTTGGATATAGAGACGTAACGCTGAATTCTATGGGTTATATTCTACCAGATAAGAAATACCTAACTTCAATTCCACAAAGGAATCTAAAGAGCAACGTAAAGTTTCCATGTACATTATCGGAAGGAAAAGAATGTACCGTTTGGGAACCACAGAAAAATCTTGCAACAGACCTTAAAGACAATGGTTATTCAGGAAAAATTAAGTTAATAGGGTACTACGGAAGTGCAGTAGGAAAGACTTACAAAAGTAAGCCAGTCGATTTTGACATAGATAATGCTCTTGCAAGAACGGAATAGAACTTAGCTCCAGTTTCTTTTTTTAGCAGTTTGGCAAGTTAATCAGATAGTGGCAACAACGATTATGCTCGCTTAGTTACTGCCTATTGGGTCACAGAGGTTTTTGTTTACTTCATATTTGGCAAAACTAAAGACCAATCCTAAAATGTCTCCAGCAATTATGCCTTTATGATTCCTTTCATTGAGCGGTTTATCTTTTTCAGTTTTCAACACACCATCCAAAATATTTTCACCTAAGTCAGCTACGGTGTAGACTGCGTAATCGGCAACTCCAGCTTTACGACATTTCTCGCCCATTTTTTTCACCATCAATATATACATTCTTTAATAATAAAAATGTTTCGTTATGGATAATATTTAAGCGTTTATGCTTAAATTCAATTAATTTGTTCATATTTCGTGTATACACAAAAGCCCATTATGTTTTTTTAGTGACGCAAAAACTTAAAACTGAATTTACCAGAATAGTATAAACATGGAATAAGGCGATAATTATGGAAAAGAAGAATCCGAAATGGTCTGTTATTGATGGAGAACCGAGAGAAGTAAAAGTCAAAGGTAAAATACATGCAATATTTGATGACCTCAATGTAGCTTCTGTCTCACCATTATCGGATAAGTATGCAGTTTCGCTTTATCCACGAAAAGGCAAAGTGTATTATTTGATATTTGATAGGAAGGAAGACTTGGAGAGTCAAGCATTTTCCGTAGATGAAACGGTCATTGTTGAAGGTACTCTTAGACTTGTTGATGGAAAACAGTTTATAATTAATATGAGAAGAAGTTCTGAAGAATTCTAAAGCATAGAAATCTTAAATCACCACAACTAATTATATAAAAATAAGGTGTGAATGATGGTTAATCCAGATAAAGAAAAATTTAGGAAGATTTTATCAGAAATGGACGAGGAAATATCTGAAAAACTAACTGCAAGTCTGAAAATAGACCCAATTCAAAACAGAGAACAATGGCAAAAAGCTAATGATGAATATATGAGTTGGCGGAAAAAAAACATTTAGAGTTGTTACATGAATTTAAGAAATGGGTTTATAGCGATTAGGGTTCTTGGTTGTATAACGAGCCAATTATGTGATTTTCATCCACGTTGTAAGCATTTCCATCTTCTGCTAAGTAAACAAGCCAATCCGTTGTTTCCTTTTTGTACGGTCTCTTCTTTACGTGTGGCTTTGCTTCTTTTGGAATTATCAGTTGGCGTTGACCACCACTCTTTTTCATTTCTGCAATTACACAGCCTAATCCGAATTTGATGCATTCTTGATTAAATTCTTTAGCCTTTTCAATTGCATCATTCAATTTCATGGCATTTCTATAAAATTTCTGTGTTTCTCCATAGTTTTCTTTTAATGTTATATACATTTCACCTAACGTGTGCTGTGTTACCAATCTATTATTTTCAATTCGTTTAACTATCATGCACTTGTAATGCTTATTTGACATTTTTCAAATGCGTATCCTCAATTTTATCCGAGATTGACAATTCGAAATTTTCAGCGAATGTTACACCGTTCTGAGTTGCTATGCTTATCTTTACTCTGTATTTACCTCTTTCTAATTTGTACTTTGGCGTTCGCCAATTATTGAAATACGCTTCATTATTCCAACCATAGGCTTCTTTATCATTTTCATATTTTGCGATTACGTCCAGAGTTTCTTTTTCATTTACAGGTATAGTTACTGGGTCAGGATGAAATAGTTTTAAAACCGCTTGTGCTGGAATAAAGGGTAATTCTGGTGAAGAAGCCCATCTGCCTAACATAGAAAAACCTGATTGATTCGTTCCTATTTCTGAAAACTCTATCTTAGCATTGCAATTTTCCGCCGTTTGTCTTGGTATCCAACTAAAGGGTCTTGTAAATGGTTTATTTTTAACTGTTACTCGGAAAAATTTCCATCTTTCCCCAGCATGAAGATTTGGCTGTGTATATGTGACATCAGCATTAGCTTCTTCGGAGGCAATTATTTCAAGTTTAGGCATTCTTTGCTTATCAATCCAAAGAGCAAAAAGCAAAGCTGGAATTGAACCTACAAACGCGATTAGTAATTCGATTAGAATGTTGATGGAAGACCATTCCGCCATATAATAACACTAAATTTTATTTAAAAACGAGGCTTAAAAGTCTATGTTTCTTGTTTCCATATGGTTCCCTTTGTTTAATGCTTTTTTCTGTGTTACCGTCTTGACTTTTTGTAAAATTGGCTTTTTAATCAGTTGTTTAATTAGAAAAGGACTTGTTTGGTTTTGGCAAGTATCAAATTCGAAGGAGTGATTATTAAGCAGAATTTGGCGACATAGGAGAATAGCAAAAACTTAAAACAACTATTATATAGAATTAATCTTGAAGGTTGAACTATTGGAAATTAGCCCTGCATTAGTTGGAACATTAATAACGCTGGTTGTCGGTGCTGTTCTCGGTGCTTTTATCGGATTCATCGGCTCAATAGGTTTAGAAACTTGGAAGAACAATAATGATAAAAAAGAATTGAAAAGTCGCATGAAAGAAAACTTTCTAATGATTAAACCAGAAATCGAGTCTTATATTAGAAATGGTGAAAATCTCAGTCGCGCATTTTTTATTGATGTATACCTTAACTTGAAACCTGATTTAATCCACAAATTGGATGTGAAGACATCTCAGAGCATTATGGAAACTTGGATTAAAATTGAGAGTTTAAATGTCCCCTTAAATGTTCCAGAGATGAGAATAAATAGGTATCAAGAAGTTTTGGGTTCGATTAATGAAACTCTAAAACTACTGGATTAACAACAAAAATCGGAAGACTATTATTTATTGACTACGTTATCGGCATCTACCCAAAATTCTAAATCACAGTAGCCACAAGTTACAAAGTATTGGTCATTGGTACGCATACTCATTACTTGCTGGTTATAGCCGCATCTTGGGCATTTTGCATTCATTCTTAAACTCTAAATCATTATATAGACTCTTTGAGAATTTAAGTTTTTAAGCAAAACTACCCCCTACCCCTTTTGATATTTGACTTTTCAGCCCTTAGCAAATCTTAAATCTGCATAGCGTAGAA